>JACQVM010000321.1 GCA_016209785.1 Candidatus Melainabacteria bacterium
CTACCTGATGGCGCCATATATCAACTAGGGCTTGACCAGCGGCATTGTCCTTAGAGTCCAGGATAACTGCTTTGCGCAGGGAAGTTGCAGCGGTGGTGTGATCTTTTTGCATAAGAGCCACCAGCCCTAGTTGTCGGTGAGCAGCACCACAATTAGGATCTTTTACGATGGCTTGCCTGTACCAGTTGGTGGCTGTGCTTATTTGGCCAAAGTGAACAGCCAGGTCACCCATCTTGACATAGGTGCGTTGAGAGCTTTCCAACTGCAAGGCTGCTTGGAATTCAACTAACGCACCTTCATAGTTGCCAGTGGCAGCAAGCTGATCTCCTATCTTGAGGCGTACATCAGCTGAAGCAGGATTGTGTCCTTGACGCTTCATAGCTTCACATAAAAGGCGGCCAGCTAAACCATTGTCTGGTGCGGTAGCGAGTGCCTTTCTAAAGGAAGAAGCTGCAGCGTCAGCGTCCCCTGTGGCAAGCTCATTTTGTCCTAATTGTGTACGTGCTGCCGACAAATTAATGCGGAACTGTTTGTTTTGGCTATCGTATCGGACAGCAGTTTCGTGTGCCTCAATGGCTTCTGCCCAGCGACCTTGCTTGCCTAAGGCAACAGCTTGGTTATTGGCTTCAACGGCTAACTCCTGGCGTTTTTTCAGGTTTTCTATATGTTCTAACTGGGCCTTTTGCTTTGCCTGTTCGTTTGCCTGTCGAGCTTCATCTTCAGCCTGCTTTTTCTGCCGCTCTTCGTCACGGTAGTCAGGACGGCGCTGGAAGTAAGAAGGTGGCGTAATAAAAGTTTGAGCTTGCGAAAAATCTTTGTCATGCCGCTCGCGGGGCAAAGGTTGTGCTACTAACTTTGTAGCCGCCGCTGTTGCACAACATATGCTAAGACCTAGGCTGGCTGCCAAGGTTGTTGTTGTAAGTGTGTAAGCTGTGTCTATCTTCACGGGAATTTGTTTAAACTGCGCCACAACGTGAGCACAGCTTAACGATTCCAGGGAAGGCTAGTCTATTGGGGTTTATCCCACGCTAAGCGTAACTTTCCCATCACCAACCAGGCTCAACTTGCCCAGCTTGGCAACCTAAACTAATTTTTGAGGTTTGAATTGTTGGCAAAAAAGGTATGTACTTGACGGACGCTTGCTTGTCCCGTAATTTACCCCATAAGAGATTGCCGGTGGTGGTGTGGATAGGTGGAGCGTTGTTACAATAGAACCAACTGAGGAGCTTAAAGGGCATTTATGGCAAGGGACAATGCCCTGTGGTGAGGAGCAAACTAGAAAAGGATTTGGGTTCGTCATTGGACATTACACAAGCAGGTATCCAAAGGCATTCAGTTTTTCGGCCACGTACTGTAGTGTGTGAGCGGCACGAGCTTATACGGTTTGGCTTGAAGCGTGTGGTTTCTGAGGTTGTGGAGGTGGTGGGTGAGGCTGCCGATGGTATGGTAGCGACAGAGCTGATTAGGCGTCTTAGGCCAGACTTTGTTATTCTTGATGTTGACCTGGATATTTTAAATGGTGTGGAGGTTTGCCGGCGCATTAGCCAGGAGTTACCTAACTCAAATATCCTCATACTTACTGATTCTTACCATGCGACAAAGTACCACAACCAACTTTTGCGTGCAGGAGCCAGAGGTTTTTGCTTAAAAAGCTCTGGTCCGCGGACATTATTTGAAGCTATTGAGCAAACTACTCGTGGACTTCCTTATTGCGACCCGAAAATTACCCAGTTGGTTAAGCAAAGTCCTTCTACATCCTTGCCTAACACTAGTTTGACCGACAGAGAGATAGAGGTTCTTATTAGGCTTGATTTGCGCAATAAAGAGATAGCTGAAGAACTTGACATGAAGCTCAGAACAGTAGAAAAGCACATTGAGTGCATTCTGGCTAAGCTTAAGGTGCCAACAAGAACGGCTGCAGCGCTCAAGGCTGTACAGCTTGGATATGTGCTGCTGCCCAAAATGCCAGGAAGAGATCCAGTAACAGGCGTAACGCATGAGCAAACCGTTGCTGAGCTGCAGGCAGAATTGGCTATCGCTAACGAGCATCTGAAAGCTTTGCTTAAGCAAAACCAATTGCTTAAGGAAGCACTAAACGAAAAACTACGCTCTCCCAGCCCAGGATCGAGTTAGCATAGGAGGTCGCTTGCTTTCATTGGCCTTTGAAGCGCCGATTGCCTTTGAAGGAAGTGGCTTGGATGTGCTGGCAGTGAGAGAATAGTCTTAGTATTGAGGTAAGTGTAGGATTGGTCAAGAAAGTGTATTGTTGTTGGTCGGCACTTATCATGGCTTCTTTTACGGCCTTGATGTTTGTTTATCCGGCTATTGCAGCACCTTTTCCTACTGGTTCTAAGTTCAGCAGGTCAGTTCAGAAGTGGACTGGCCTAAACTTTGTCTGTCAAGTATTGACCAGCCAGGTTGTAAGGCGTGGCTTGCAGCGTAAGCTGGGAGGACAAATGAAGGTAAGAATTAAGCTATTTAGCTTAACGGATTTGCTGGCCGGCAAGGTTAAGTCAATTGATGTTCGCCTCACAGGCTCTAATTATCGTGGGGTTCCGCTGGGCAAGCTTCATATAAGTTGTGCGCAGCCAGTCTGGTTTTCTTACAAGAAAAAAGGTACAACACGACCAGGCTTGCGTGCGCCTACGCTCATTAAAATAGAAGGTGATGTCTCTGAAAAGGAGCTTGGTGAGGCCCTTAAGACTTCTAGGGTTTCATCGGCATTGCGTATGATTAAGCTTAATCTGCCTGGACTAGGTGCTCAACAGTTGCAATTATTGCAACCTAAGGTTGACCTGAAAGATAACCTGGTCAAGGTAGAAACTGTTTTAGTGACACAAGGTGCTACGCTGGAGACAGGAGTTCCCTTGACAGTTGTGGGGAGCCCAAAACTAGAAGGTGACTCAAAGATTGTTTTGCAGAACCTTCAGGTGTCGTCACCAGAGCTTCCCGCTCAAGAAGAGTTTTCTTTGTTCTGTCAAGAGCTTCTTAATCCGTTAGTTGATTTTTGCAAGATGGATCGCTTAGATCATGCGTTTCGTCTTCAGAGTCTTACTATTGCTAACGATCAACTTCACTATGCTGGTAGCTTACTTATTGCTCCCCGGGCTGCGATGACTGGTTTGTCTGGTGGGGTAGCCAGGAAACAATGACAAAGTATTTCAGCTCAGCGTGGAAGATAGTGGCCTTAGTTGTGTTGAGTGTAACTTTGGTGTCGTGTAGCGGCAAAGGTGTTGTGGAAAGCTTGTTTAAAGGCAACGAGTCTAGTTATGTTCGCATATGGTTTGTGAAGCCGACTGACCAAGGCTTGGTATTGATTCCAGTAATGCGACCCAAGATGAGCGATGAGTCCTTAAAGGGAGCTGTTATTGAGCTGTTAAGAGGGCCAAGCAAGGCAGAGCGTATGGAGGGTCTAGCTAGTGAAATTCCAGTTGGAACAATTCTGTTGGCTGTTAAGAACAACCAAGGAAATGTGGAGCTGAATCTTTCACGAAGATTTGCCTCTGGAGGAGGTTGCAGATCCATGGAGACCAGGCTGGAGCAGTTAAGTCGAACAGTAGCTGGCTCTGCAGGTCAGGACAAGGTATTCTTATCAATAGAGGGTGAGAGGCTTTCAACTTACGCCGGTGAAGGACTGGAGATAAAGCAGCCTATTAAATAAAAAACTAAAGACCTTATTGTCCTTGAGGCAGTGGCTCTTAATGTTTGATATGATAACTATTTGCATTTGTCCAGAGAGTTTCAATTATGAAAGAAGGCATTCATCCTAAGTACCACGAAGTGACTGCAACGTGTGTTTGCGGCAATAAGGTGGAGACTGGTTCCACCAAGCAACAAATTCGAGTGGAAATTTGCAGTAACTGTCATCCGTTTTTTACTGGCATGCAAAAGATTGTTGATACTGAAGGGCGCGTCGATAGATTTGTCAAGCGCTATAAATTAGAAAAGTCGACCAAGTCGAGTTAGGTTGACTATTTAAGTGCTCGTGGTTCTATCTTCTGTCTCAAGTAGACCAGGTTGATGTGTTTCTAGTGCTGCTTCTAGGGAAGGTACATTGACACTACTAGGAGTGGCTTGCTCTGCCTTTTTGCTTTTGCTAAACAGGCTCAGAAACAGTTGTAACGGACTAGGGGCCTTGTTCTCAGTGTCCTGATAATAAATGTAAGAGATTGGGTCGGCAAGATCATCGGAGGAGGTATATTTCACCAGCATGCCCCGGCTAGCTGCAGAAATGGCCCCGGTTTCTTCTGAGACGACTATGCATAGTCCATCGTAGATTTCAGATAGACCGATAGCAGCACGATGGCGGGTACCGTATTTATAGCTTAATTTAGGATTATCGGTCATTGGCAAGATAACGCCTGCGGACACAATCTTGTCCTGCCTAATGATAACTGCCCCATCGTGAAGCGGTGAGTTAGGGAAAAAGATGCTCAACAATAGTGTAGAGGACACCTCTGCGTTTACAGGGGTTCCTGGGCTTAAGTAGTCACGTTCGCCCTGTGGAGGTTCAACTACAATAAGTGCACCAACTTTAGTACGTGATAATTCACGTACTGCCGAGATTATTTCCCAAATTGTGTGCCGTGATTTTTCTTTATGGCTATCAACCAACGATAAATCCAGTCGAAAGGTTTTGCCTCGGCCAAGATACCCAAGACCACGCCGGATTTCTGGCTGAAAGATAATCAGAAGGGCTAGCACTGCTGCCGGTATGATTTGTTGCAGCAGTGACGTTATGAGTGTGAAGCCAGCAAGCCAGGATACCAAACAGATTAGCACTAGTACCATGACCCCTTTTACCAGATGCTCTGCCTGTGTTCCTCGGATACGGCTTCTTATCCAGATGACGGCATAAAGAATGATAAGGATTTCTGACAGGTACCTAAGAATAGGTGCCCAGCCAGCAGTTAAGGTAGTGCTGGCTAATTTGTGGAGATCAAGTGCGATTTGTGTAAGTAAGTCCACTTTTGCATCCCTAAGACTTGGCTGCCATATTATGCCAATTCTCAAGTATTGGTTGAATGTGGCTTGGTCTTTAAGTTAAGAGCTAGTCTACTAGAAGTCGCTGGGGTACTCGATCCCGGGCAATGAGATCATCTGGTGATTCTCGTTTGATAATTACCTCCGATTGTCCCTTAGCTACCAGAATACAGGCCGGGCGTCCTGTCCGATTATAATTGGATGCCATGCTGTAGTTGTAAGCGCCTGTACCAAAAATGGCGACAAGGTCGCCACTCTCGGCAGCCAGATATGCATCCTTTACGATTATATCGCCGGACTCGCAGTACTTTCCTACAAACGTAATTGGCTTATCAGAACATGGGTCATTCAGACGATTGGCAAGACAAGGCGTATAGCGTGCCTGATAGGTGATGGGACGGGGATTGTCTGCCATGCCGCCATTTAAGGCAATGTAAGTTATGCCTCCGGGTAGGTTTTTGCAATGTCCAGCTCTATATAAGGTAATACCTGCTGTGCCTACTATTGCCCTGCCAGGTTCTACAAGAAGGGTTGGCAATGCAAGGTTACGGTTGGTAAAGCAAGCTTCAACATGTCTGGCAATTGCACGCGACCATTCATATAGGGGTGTTGGGTGGTCATTTGGGGTGTAGGCTATGCCCAAACCACCACCAACATCCAGTTGTGTGAGTGTAAGCCCTACAAAGTGTTGGAGCTCTACAAAACAGTCAGCAAGAATCTCGATAATTTCTAGATAGGGCTCTATTTCGTGTGATTGGCTGCCTATGTGTGCATGTAATCCAATTAACTCAAGACAGTCACTGTGTACTTGAGCAAGCTCCACAATATGGCTTAAATTCTCAAGGGGCAAGCCAAACTTGCTGTCCGCTTGACCAGTGCGGATGTAATGGTGCGTGTCTGGCTCCACCCCTGGTGTCACTCTGAGCAAGATCTTAGCTCGTCTTTGTAAGTGAGCTGCTACCTCCTGTATCAAGTAGAGTTCGGAGACGCTGTCAACAACAATTTTGATATCGCCTAGGTTAAGGCCAAAGGCAATTTCTTCCTGGGACTTGTTGTTGCCGTGCAGGTAGATAAGCTCAGGTGGAAAGCTGGCTCGAGAGGCCGTCATGAGCTCCCCAATGGACACAACATCAAGACCTAGTCCTAGGCGCTTGATAAGGTGACACATTGCTAAGCAAAGAAAGGCCTTGCCAGCATAAAGCACTTGCGTCTTGGGATATTCCGACAACCCGGCTTTTACAGCTCGACAAGCCTGCTCAATAGTTGCCTCATCAATTAGCCACAATGGTGTTCCAAATTGTTCGGCAAGCTTTACCACATCACAGCCACCGACCACAAGGTGTCCCAGATCGTTCACAGATGCGGTGACCGGTTTGATGCTGACGTTTGGCGAGGTAACCTGCATGACTCTAAGAACTCGGCTGGAAGCCAAACCAACATGGTAACAGATAATTTTGCTGTCAGTGTGATTATCTAGGGATGAATTGAGTGGGCGTGCTTATGATAATGTCCAGAATAAATCCTTCGTGTGCGGCTGTAATGTACTGCACTTAGCTGCTGGGCATGCTGACTTTCATAAGCATTGATTGCATTGTAAGAGGACTCAACTGTTGTGTTTTTGTTGAGATAGGTAGATTTGGCGGCAGTAAAGACACGGTCGCCTAAACCAGTGAGACTAAATCCTATTCTACACACCTCGTCCAGGCTACGTGTGGCCAGGAAGCTAGCGCGAATTCTGGCATTTGGCGTGCTTGATAGATATTGCGCGACAAGATTTTGCTGTGAGCCAATCCAACCATCCTGGCTTGAGTATACCCCGTATACTTTGCCACCATAAAGAAATACCATGCACATCATTTCGTTGTCCTGGTTGCTCACCACCACAACTCCAGGTAGTCCAAGGTTAGACACTTGGCGGATAGCTGCATCGTAAATTTGTTTGGCTGAGTAGTTGAGTGTGTATTCAGACAACTCAAGGGTTTGTCCGTGAAAGAGTGATGTGCAGCCTATAATCAACTCATCTGGAAGATCATACGTGTTTAAGATGTTGCCGGGCGTGGCCAGATCAAGCAATGCTCTTGCGTGAGCTTCCTTGTCTAAGCAATGTCCACCTAAGTCTCGCTTTCCATAGAGGCATCCGACTACTCTGCCACGAAATATGACCAGTGCTGCACGGGATTTTTTTTTAGGGGAGATTATTTTGAGAACGCAGGTTCGTTGCTTACCTTCAGTGCTTACAAGAAGGTGATGGTACTTCACCAAACTTGTCTTTATAATGTCCTCTGCATCTAAATCTAACGGTATGGGCACTAGGTTGATGGCACGGCGGCTGGCTAGTGTGTATTGAGAAGACGATGTTGATAGTTCATGCGTCTTGTCTTTAGCCTTTAACTTTATTGCCCAAGCAAACATAATCCAAATGTGCTGCCTATATATAAATGTGTGCCACAAGTTGTACTAGTGTGACAATACGCAAGATATCAGAAGTTATCAACAAGTAAGTAGTGTAAATACGTAGAGTGTATGGTGCAAATACGCAGACCATTAGCATCAGACAAGCCTGGTATGGTAAATCATTGAAATTACAAAATGAAAATTACAACTTCATATTGGTTCATGATGAGCATATTGCTTAGTGGCTTAGCAGCTTTGCACGGCCGATGATTGTGCCTGTGACCTGTGTGGTTAGATGGCTGTGCTAGAAAAAGGCTCCAGCAACGTGAGTTATGGTTGCCTGGGTTTGGGGTAAGTTGTTATCTGCGAGAGCCTTGGTGGGGCTTTTAAGTTCAACAAGCATTGCGTCAAGTCGTATGGGAGATTCTGTTAAACCATGCCTGGCTAGAAAAATTCTTGTTGCAGCAATTATCTTGTGC
>JACQVM010000329.1 GCA_016209785.1 Candidatus Melainabacteria bacterium
GAACATGATCGGTATCATATGATTTAGGAGGTTGAGGTGAGCAAGTTTGAACAAGTTTCAACCATAATAAATTTACGTCCACGATCTGATTTTGTTAACACCGCATTTGTAGACAAAATTAGTGAGCGGGCGTTGTCGTACATAAGAGCTGGCTATCCAGTACATCTGAGAGGCCCTGCTGGCACTGGAAAAACTTCTATGGCCATGCATATTGCAGCCGTGATAGGTAGGCCTGTAATGTTGTTGTTTGGTGATGATGAGTTTGGTTCATCGGATTTAGTAGGGAGCCAATCTGGCTATTCATATAAAAGAATAGTGGACAACTATATTCATTCGGTTATGCGCACCGAAGAAGATATGCATCAGCAGTGGATGGACAATCGATTGACAGTAGCGGTCGAGGAAGGCTTTACCCTTGTCTATGATGAGTTTACCCGTTCTCGCCCGGAGGCCAATAATGTCCTTTTGTCCATTTTAGAAGAAAAGCTGATGGCGATGCCTACTGCACGTAGGGGAGATGGCTACATTCGGGTGCACCCAGACTTTTCTGCTATTTTTACAAGTAATCCTGATGAGTATGCAGGAGTACATAAGACCCAAGATGCTTTACTTGATCGTATGATTACTATTGAAGTTGAGCGACTTGATGAGGACACAGAAATTGCCATCACTCAGGCAAAGTCTGGACTGTCGCTGGATGACGCAACTCGTATTGTCAATGTTGTTCGAGACTTTCGTGAGTTGAGTAAGGCCAGCATTACTCCAACAGTTAGAAGCTGCTGCATGATTGGTAAAGTGGTGAGCATCCAAGGCTCACATGTTTTAGCCAACGACGATAATTTTAGGCATACTTGTCGTGATGTGCTTTTAGCACGGTTAGGACATGGCCGGGTGGATGCACTGGAGTTATCTAAAATGACTACATTATTAGATGATCTCATTAGCCAGTACTGTGCCAGCTCATCTGAAAATGGTGAGATGCTTTCATGTGAGAGTGCCTTCAAGCGCCATGTCAAGGACAATAAGAAGGAGTGTGCGCTATGAGAAGGCGACCTACTGCTGGCACAAGGCCTAAGACCTTACGAGCACTCCTTAAGCCTACTGCTGCTTCCCTTGAGGCAGAAGCAGGGATGCTGATGCACAGAAGAGAAAGATTAGAAAAAGAGCTCTTGCATATGCAGGAAAGATCTCGCGAGCTTACAACGCAAATTGATGAGATTACCCAAGAGGTCGAAACCTTACGCCAGAAGGCATATGCGATGGAAAGCGAAGGGCCCGTGGCACGTCCTCATTCTAAAGCTAGGTCTAAACCTGCCGAACAAGCTGATGAGCTGAAGTCTGCACACACAGGAGATGACGGACTCCCCCCAGACAGTCGGTTTAAGAGCATGGTGCTTGATTATTAAACTAAACAAGTGGTTTGTTGGGAATTACTTGCCATAGGGCACAGGTAACTTGGTAGGATTGAGTGGAGGTAACGGTGCTATGTCTGAGGAAGAAAAAAAGGGTAAGCCAGGCTTGGGGAATTTCCTCGAGGGGCTTAATAATTTTGTTGATATTGTAGTTAAGCTCCAGGAAACTGGAGAGATATTGCGTGAAGGTGAGTTTAAGGGCAAGGAAGGCGAGGTTTCTGGTGTATATGGTGTACGCATAAAGACAGGGGGTCCTGACAGAGGGCCTTCTTATGAGCCTTTTGGTAACGTAAAAAAGGGCTCGAACGGGCCGCTGGTAGCTGATGAGCGTGAGCCTCTGGTGGATGTGTTTAACGAGAAAGATGCGGTGACCATAGTAGCTGAAATCCCAGGGGCAGCCGAGGAGTCCATAGATGTTTCTATTGATGGTTGCACACTACGTTTGCGAGCAAAAGCTAGAGACCGAAAGTATTATAAGGAAGTGACACTGCCGACTGCAGTTGAGGACATGCCACGAGAACGTTCTTATTTAAATGGAATGTTTTCCATTGTTTTTGATAAAGCTAAATCGGCTGTTGCATAATCTTTGTGGTGCGCTATGGTGACTGACGTGTCCAATCCTGCAACCAGGCTTCTTTTGGACAAGCTAGAGTCACTAAGGAACCGGCTGTCCAAGACGGTATCCGAAGTGCGTGAGAAGCTTAAGGAGACACGTTTGTCAGAAGATACACGCAAGGCACTGGAAACCCAGCTCCAGGACTTATTTAAAAGCATCCAGGAAATTGATGCGTTGGAGACACGATTAAAACGATTATGACTGAAGAAGATCAAATGGCGGTAAAAAGCCCCCCTAACGATAAACCAGCCCCAAAGGACGATAATGGTGCTCCTGGTCAGACTGCGCAACAAGCAAAAATTAGATTACGGGTTAAAAGAGCTATTCCCAAGGATGTTGGACGAGGCATCATTAGAATGGATCCCGAAGATATGGAGTCCATCTCTTGCAAAATCGGGGACATTGTAGGAATTTCTGGACAAGAAGACTCGGTTGCTAGGGTTTTGCCAACGTATATAAATGATCGTGGCAAAGGGCTTGCCTTTCTTGATGGGCTATTGAGGGAAAATGCTCATATTGGTTTAGAGGATTACCTGACTGTCTACAAGGTAGCTGCCCAGCCAGCTACGGCAGTTACTCTTACAGCCTTAAGTCCTGGCAGGGGTGGCTATGATGTGCAGTATTTAGGACAGTTTTTAGAAGGACTTGCTCTTGTTGAAGGAGATCGTTTACGTGCTGATTTTATTGGTGCTACCGGGCGTGACTTTCGGGTAGTGAGTGCTCAACCGAAAGGTCCAGTAATTCTTCAATCTTCCACTAGAATTAGCCTGCAAGAAGCTCCGTCAGCAGCAGCAGCTCCCCGGATTAGGGTTAGTTATGAAGATATTGGTGGTTTAACTAAGCAGATTGGGCGCATTCGGGAAATGATTGAGCTGCCGCTTAAGTATCCACAGGTATTTGAACGTTTAGGCATAGAGCCACCAAAGGGGGTCTTGCTTTATGGCGCCCCTGGGTGTGGTAAGACGCTGGTAGCACGGGCAGTGGCTTCTGAGACCCAAGCACACTTTGTTAAAATTAATGGACCAGAAATTATCCATAAGTTTTATGGTGAAAGTGAGGCACGCTTGAGAAGCATTTTTGAAGATGCAGCCAGGAAGGCACCAACCATAATCTTTATCGATGAAATCGATGCCATTGCTCCCAAAAGAGCTGAAGTGTTGGGCGAGGTAGAAAAGCGTGTGGTTGCCCAACTTTTGTCCCTTATGGATGGTCTGCAAACACGTGGACAGGTAATTGTAATTGGTGCTACTAATATTCCTGATGCGCTGGATCCAGCGCTTAGGCGACCAGGTAGGTTCGATAGGGAGCTCATGTTTCCGGCTCCAGACAAGGATGGCCGGTTGGAAATTCTACAAATCCATACAAGAGCCATGCCTTTGGCTCCTGATGTCGACTTGCAACATCTGGGCTCTATTACCCATGGTTTTGTAGGGGCTGACTTAGCTGCTGTCTGTCGCGAAGCAGCCATGAATGCTGTGCGCGATCTCATTCCGCATATAAGCTGGGAAACCAATGAAGTCCCATATGATTTACTTATGGCGCTGGAAGTGCATATGGCACATTTTAATGCTTCTTTGCGGGAAATTGAGCCATCAGCTTTGCGCGACATAATTGTTGAGGTTCCGGAAGTTGGATGGGCAGATGTAGGTGGACTTCAATCTGTCAAGCAAGTGTTGATTGAGTCCGTAAACTGGCCATTGCGCTATGCAGACTTGTTTGCAGAGGCTAAGGTGAGCCCACCAAGGGGAATTATGCTGTCAGGTCCACCAGGGACAGGCAAGACACTCTTGGCGCGTGCACTTGCTAAAGAAAGCGAAGCAAATTTTTTGTCCATTAAAGGACCAGCACTATTTTCTAAGTGGGTGGGCGAGTCGGAAAAAGGTATTCGAGAGTTGTTCCGCAAGGCTAGGCAGTCTGCCCCTGCTATTGTCTTTCTGGACGAAATAGATGCCATGGCTGCCCGACGTGGCACCGGTGGTGGTGACTCAGGGGTGGCTGAGCGGGTTATCAGCCAGCTTCTGACTGAGATGGATGGCATTCAGGAGATGGAAGGGGTCATTGTGGTTGCTGCAACCAACAGGCCAGATTTAATAGATGCTGCCATCATGCGTCCAGGGCGCTTTGACTTTCATTTAGAGCTGCCAGCACCAGATGAGGCAGCAAGGCTGGAGATTTTAAAGATTCATACAAAAGGGCGGCCGCTAGAACCTGATATTGTGCTTGAGAAGCTGGCAAGTGAGTTGGAAGGATATGTAGGAGCAGACATAGCATCAATAGTCAATAAAGCATCTGTCTTAGCCATAAGAGAATATATCAACCAGGAAAAAAAGGGTTCTTTGTCCATTGGTCTTAGGCATTTCCGTGAAGCAATTGATGCAAGGAAGTAGTTCAGTGGTAGGAAGTACATTGTCATGAGTACAGTAAAGGAAACACAAGGGCAAGAGCAATCTATTAGCTTAGGGCTATATCTTTATTGTATTGTCAGGCAGTGTGATGTACCGCAAAGTCTCTGGGATATAAGAGGACTTGAAGGGGAGCCACTAGAGTCCATTACCCACCGCGATCTGGCTGCTGTAGTAAGCCATGTGCGTACTGAAAGGCAGAGGGCAAGCCGGGAAAATCTTATGGCGCATACGCTGGTTTTAGAAAAGATTATGGAGCACCAGCAACTCTTGCCTGTTCGTTTCGGCATTGTAGCTAAGACACAAGATGATGTGGTATCAAAGGTGCTTCAGGCATATTACTGGGAGTTTCTTGAGATATTGAAAGGCCTTGATGGCAAAAAGGAGCTAGGGCTCAAGGTTTTTTGGAATCATGATGCCATCATGGGTCAAATTATTGCCGACGATGCTCAAATACGTGACTTGAGAGACAAAGTAGCTGGTCAGTCACCAGAGTCTAGCTATTATCAACGGATTAATTTAGGGAGGTTAGTTGAGGCTGCCTTGTCTGCAAAACGTGACTACTTAAAGACCCAGCTTTTGGAGGCGTTGTTGCCGCTGGCAACAGATCATCGGGAAAACAAGCTCCTAACTGAAAATATGGTTTTAAACGCAGCCTTCCTTGTACCTGTGAACAACGAGGAAAAGTTTGATGAAGCTTTAAATGTGTTTGAGGGCAAATACCAAGACCTGCTTACTTTTAAGTACACGGCAGTTGCTCCACCGTACAACTTTGTCAACATTGCTATCCAGCTTTAGGCAAACTGGGAGGCTCTATGGGACTGCTGTTTAATCTGCTTACCTTCCCAGTTTCCGGGCCAATGAAAGGAATGGTGGCTATTGCTAGGCATATAAAAAGGCAAGCAGATGAAGAGCTTTCTGAGGATACTAAGAGTCCTGAGACAGCACTTCTAGAGCTAGAGATGTTGTATGAGCTTGGTGAGATTTCTGAGGCAGAGCTGAAAATCCGAGAGCAAGAGTTGCTGGATGAAATTGATAGAAAGTTAGATATGCAAGAGCGAGGTAGTAAGTTGGGTGATTCTTTATAGCAGTTGGGCAACAAGCAGTGATTGGGGTGCCACTAGTTGAATTGAAGAGCGTGCATGAACTTGTGGGTTTGTGCAAACTGGCCTTGTTTTGTGGCAAAGGTGGTGTAGGCAAGACAACGTTAGCAGCTTCTTGTGGACTTAACCAAGCACATATCAACAAACACAATAGTGTTTTGATTGTTTCTACTGACCCAGCTCATTCCTTATCGAGCCTTCTAGGCATTGAACGTAAGCAAACTAGTTTAGGATTTGTAAAAGCTACCTGGGAACCCCAGGTCCCATTTGTAGAACTGCCAAATCTTAAGATTCAGGAGCTTAACTTACAAGGACTTACTACAGGCTTTCAGGATACGTATGGCTCTACAATAAAAGCTGTTATGGAGCGAGGCAGTCTGCTGGATGATGCGGATCTAGAAGCGTTTATGGAGCTTTCACTGCCTGCAATGGGCGAGCTTATGGCTTTGCTTATGCTCATGGACCTTCTTGAGACAGGCTCTTACGACCTCATAATTGCTGATACTGCCCCTACTGGACATACACTTAGGTTGTTGGAGCTGCCTGAGTTTCTTGAGCTAATGCTTCAGCCTTTAAATATGATGGAGGAAAAGCATCGGCTAGTGATTTCTAGTTTAGTAGGACACTATCGCCAAGATGATATTGACGCCTTGCTTGCTAGGCTAACCAGACAAGGCAGAGATTTAGCACGTCGGCTCCAAGACAGCCAATGGACTGGTACTTTTGTAGTAATGCTGCCCGAGCAACTGTCATGTGAGGAAAGTCGACGGTTTGTCAGTGAGCTTAAGGTGCGGCACCTGAACGTCAAAGCTGCCATTGTTAATCAGGTTGCTTTGCCTGCTTGTCAGTTTTGTACAGTGAGGGCGACAGCACAGTCCAAGTATTTTCAGGAAATTCAGGACATATTTACACCTTGTCCTGTATATGCCGCTCCACTTGTTGCTGATGAGCTAAGGACCAAGACGGGGCTTTTGAGCTTAAGTGAGCAAATTAGCCTATGGGAAAACAATGCTTTTGTTGTTGCCAATACACAGCCAAAGAAATTTTGTCAGTTAGCTGTTGACGGGCACCTCCTAGATTTTCTTGCCGCGGGCCTTGGTCTTGTTGTATTTGCTGGCAAGGGTGGTGTTGGCAAAACTACCCTTGCGGCATCTTCAGCTTGGCATATGGCGCTTAAGCACCCGGATGAGTGTGTTCTGGTCGTGTCCATTGATCCTGCTCATTCGTTAGCTGATAGCCTTGGTGTACCTTTAGGAGATACACCGCAACAACTGGCTGCCAATTTGTTTGCTTGCGAAATTGATGCTGCAAAGCTCTGGTTTGATTTTAAACAAACTTACCAGCAAGAAACCATTGAGCTTTTGGCGAAACTTCTAGGCTCTTCTAATGAAGGAAGCGGCATTGGACTTAAATATGATCAAGCCATTGCGGAAAAAGTGCTCGACATTGATTCGCCAGACCTGGACGAGTTTCTTGTCTTTAGAAGGCTCATGGAACTGAAGCAAGGCGGACAGTTTGACATTATTATTTTAGATCCTGCTCCTAGCGGTCATCTTTTGCGCTTTCTTGAACTGCCTGCTGTAGCCAAGCCGTGGATTAAGGCCTCATTGGAAGTTGTTCATAGACACCATACTGTAGACCAGTCGAAAAAGACTGTACGTGAACTCTTGGACATGCTTTCTGCCATTAGGGATTTTGAGACAGATGTTTGCGACAGGTCAGTAACTGGTGTGGTGGCAGTGACAACTGCCCGCGAGCTGGTCATGGAAGGAACTAAGGAAATGCTGGACAGTCTTGCCCATCTGGACGTTCCTTGTGACACAATGGTTGTAAACATGGTGAGACTTGACAATGCCGAGTGTTCCTTTTGCCACCAGATCCACCAGAGGGAGGATGAGCATATTGGTATCTTCAGAAAGATTTGTCCTAAGTACAAGATAATAACTGTGACTCTGGCAGACAGGGAAATCAGGGGACGCGAAGACTTAATTGCTTTAGGAGAAGCATTGTATGGATGATAACGGCTATTACCTTTATGCCATAACCAAGGACAAAGGCTTCAGTAATGGTATTGTTGGTGGTGCAGGTATTTCACCCAAGCATGCAACTGGGGTGATTAGAGATTCTGGACTGGCTGCCATTGTTAGTGCAGTGCCGCTGAGCGAGTTTGGTCAGGAGTCGCTGGCTGTAAATATTCAGAACTTAACATGGTTGGAGCCGAGAGCACGGGTGCACGACAACATCATCAGGCAGCTTGCTGTCCAGGCGACAATTGTTCCTGTACGTTTTGGCACGGTATATTTTACTGCCGATAGCATTCGGCAATTGCTGGCAAATGATAGCGAGCGTCTTCATGCTGTTCTTGAGTCCCTGGAGGGTCTCTGGGAGATGGGAGTGACACTGTATTTTGACAAGAAAACAGTGGTAAATGAGGCAAGCAAGCTAGATGCAGATGTACAATTTTTGCAGGAAAAAATTAGCCAGGCTGGTCCGGGTACCAGCTACCTCCTTGAAAGAAAATTAGAGACAAACCAAGCAAGGCTGGCTGAGTTAGTTATGCAAAGGCAGGTAGCTCATGCCATGGAGATGTTGCAAGCAGTGAGCAAGGCAGTAAAGCAAGGAATGCTTTCGCCATTGCCCAATGATCAAAACACACTTTATGTAGGACTGGCTTGCCTTATTGATGAGACGCAAATGGAGTCATTTAAGGCTCATGTAGAGTCGTGGAAGACAGAAGTGTGCCCGACTGGGGTGGCGGCAAGAGTTACGGGTCCCTGGCCGCCTTACAGCTTTTGTTCGTGGGACAACAAGATATCGTGAGGAGGAGCTTATATGGCAACCGGCGCTACCAGCAGTGCCATGATTTCCAATCAAGATATAAGTTTGCTTGAGCTTCTTGATCGCCTGCTTTATAAAGGTGTTGTGGTACGTGGTGATTTGACCATTTCTGTGGCAGATGTTGATCTTGTTTATTTACAACTTAATGTTCTACTTACCTCTGTGGCTAAAATGCAGGACATAGCCCAGTGGCCGCCTGTGGTTGGCTCTAAGGAGGGCTTGTAGCACGATGGGCAATAATCACAATGGTGGCGGTAATGATGATTTAAGATGCAGGGAACAGCTTGCTACTAGGTCACTCCATGAGCATGCGGTGGTGCCGGCGATTGTCTCTTGTGGTGCTGCGCCATGCTCATCTGCCCCTACTGGAGGTGACCGCGTGCTTCTTGATCCAGAGAACTTAGAGAAAGGACTTGCCCAGTTGGTTCTAACTGTCATCGAGTTACTAAGGCAGCTTTTAGAAAAACAAGCATTAAGACGTATGGAGGACGGCAGCCTGAGTGATTCTCAAATTGAGCGTATGGGAGAAACATTCATCAAGCTCAAGGAAAAGGTAGAGGAATTGAAAGAGGTGTTTGGTTTATCAGAGGAGGATTTAA
>JACQVM010000330.1 GCA_016209785.1 Candidatus Melainabacteria bacterium
CGCTCTATAAAGCTCATTACAGCAAAGATTGCCGATGCTATCATAGAGGGCAAGCAAGGACAGGTGTCAGTAGTCTCCGAAGAGGCTAGCGAGCCTGCACGAGTTGTAGCACCAGTACCGTCTTTAGTAGGTGTTTCTGAGTCTAATATCCTTGCTGACAGTGGTGAAACAAACATAGAAACATTTGAAGAATAGCCACAGCAAGCATCTGTTAAATGTATATGGCATCCATACGGAGGAGTTCCAATAAATGGTGGATATTTCTGCTTCTATGGTCAAGGAGCTGAGAGAAAGATCTGGCGCAGCCATGATGGACTGCAAAAAAGCTCTTGTAGAATCCCAAGGTGATTTTGAAAAGGCCTTTGAATGGCTGCGTCAAAAAGGTGTTGCTGTGGCAAGCAAGAAGGCACTTCGTGCAGCCTCCGAGGGTTTGATTGTTGGTGCCGTAAGCCAAGATGGCCAAGTTGGCGTACTTATGGAAATTAACTGTGAAACTGACTATGTAGCCAGAAATGCTGAATTCAGTGAGCTTACCCAGCAGATTGCCTCAACGGCCCTTAAACACAAGCCTCACAGTACCGAGGCATTGCTTAATTTACAGTGTGGCGCGTGCACGGTTGCCAATGTGATTACTGAAAAAGTTGCCCGAACAGGCGAGAACATACTAATCCGACGCCTGACTGTATACGATTTGTCCGGTCGTGAGGGAACCATTGGGCTTTATGTGCATGCCCTAGGTGGCAAAATGGGAGCGCTTTTGGAACTTACCTCAAACAGCCAAGTTTCTCAAGACAACATAATGCCGCTAGCCAAAGAAATTGCCATGCACGTAGTATCAGCCAAGCCACAATATCTTAGCCGCTCTGATGTGCCCTCTGATGTCTTGGCAAACGAAAAGCGCATTGAATCTGGCAAAGTTGATCTTAAAGACAAGAAGCCTGAAATACAAGATAAGATAATTGCTGGCCGGGTCGACAAGCTGCTGGCAGAAAAATGTCTCCTGGAACAACCCTTTGTCAAAGACCCAAGCATAACTATTGGTCAGTACCTAGTGCAAAAAGGTTCGTCATGGGGCGCAGAGCTTAAACCCACCAGGTTCCAGCTTTTCATTTTAGGAGAAGCACCCGAAGGTGGCGACAATAGCGATAACATAACGTCTTAAGATAACTACTGCCGATCGCGGTATGATCCTAGCGACGCTAGTTAACTTTATAAATACCTCCCATGACAGATGTTAAGTATCGCAGAATTGTGTTGAAGCTTAGTGGCGAAGCACTAATGGGCTCTCAGAGCTTTGGCATTGATCCTAAGGTAATTGGCAGAATTGCTGACGAAATTGCCTCTGCCTATCGGCTTGGCATCCAGGTTGCTGTAGTTGTAGGTGGCGGCAATATCTTTCGTGGGGTTCAAGGCAGTGCCTGGGGTATGGACAAGGCTGCAGCTGACTATGTAGGAATGTTGGCAACCATAATGAACTGCCTAATTCTGCAAGAGGTACTTAACTCTAAAGGTATTAGCACACGGGTTCAGACAGCCATTGCCATGCCGGAAGTGGCAGAACCTTTTATCCGCTTAAGGGCAATTCGCCATCTTGAAAAAGGTCGAGTAGTAATTTTTGGCGGTGGTACTGGCAACCCGCATGTAACAACTGATACAGCCTCAGCGTTAAGAGCAGCTGAAATAAAGGCCGATGTTATCTTGATGGCAAAAAACAATGTTGATGGCGTCTATGATGATGATCCAAAGAATAACCCTGAGGCCAAGAAAATTAACAGCATAAGTTTTGAGCAACTCATAAGGCAGGGTCTAAAAGTAATGGACCCTGCTGCTGTTTCGTTGTGTCAACAAAACAATATTCCTATTGTTGTATTTGATTTTGCCCAACCAGGAAGCGTTGAGAGAATTGTGTTGGGACATAAGATTGGGACACTTGTGGGAGCGCGCGCTGGAGGTTAGCTATGAGTACCACAACTGAAGTTCTAACAGGCTCTGAAGAGCGCATGAAAAAAGCTGTCGGCAATCTCGTACGGGAGTTTCAGGCAATTCGCACAGGCAGGGCTAATCCAGCACTGCTCGATAAGGTGGAAGTAGAGTACTATGGCAGCCCCACCCCTTTAAAAGGCTTGGCTAACATCTCAACCCCTGATGGACGATCGCTCATCATCCAACCTTATGACAAGGGTTGCTTAAAGGAAATTGAACACGGCATCCATAAGTCTCAGCTAGGACTAACACCCAATAATGATGGCACGGTGATACGCATCAATATCCCAGCACTTACAGAAGAAAGGCGCAAGGAACTTACCAAAGTAGTTCGCAAGTTTGCAGAAGAAAGCAGGGTTGCAGTAAGAAATATTCGGCGTGACGGAGCAGAAGAATTAAAGAAGCTCAAAAGCAGTCATATTTCAGAAGATGAGATTACAAGACAAGAAGTAGCTCTGCAGAAGCTGACCGACAAATATATCAAGGAAATTGATAAGTTGACCCAGGAAAAGGAAGCTGAGGTCATGGAGGTTTAATCGGCAATGTGTGGGATTGTTGGATACCTGGGTCCATCCCGAGTAGCACCTATTTTACTTTCTGAACTTCGCTTTTTAGAATATCGTGGCTACGATTCAGCAGGGGTAGCAATTGTTGAGGATGGACAATTGTTTGTCGTCAAAGCTGCTGGAAAGCTCTCCAATCTAGAAGCTTTGCTCAATGAAAAAAAGCCAACAGCTACTGTTGGCATAGGACATACTCGTTGGGCCACCCACGGAGAGCCCAACGATCAAAATGCACATCCACACATGGATTGCTCAGGCACTATAGCAATTGTCCATAATGGCATCATTGAGAATTATCTTGTCTTAAAAGATGAACTAACAAACACAGGACACACCTTTGTCTCCCAAACAGACACAGAAGTTGTAGCACACCTCATTGAAGAAGAATACACTCATTGTACAAACATGCTCGAAGCTATTCAGAGGTCCGTGAGGCGCCTCAAAGGAGCTTTTGCACTGGGAATCATTAACCAAAACCACCCTGACAGACTTTATGCTGTCAATCAACACTATTCCTTGGTCATAGGCATAGGTAATGGGGAAACATTTCTAGCTTCAGATAGTGTTGCTGTTTGTCAGTACACCAATAAGATTCTTCGCCTAGAACAAAGCGAAATTGCAGAGCTTGCTAGCACTGGCACAAAGCTCTTCCAATTTGATGGTAGAGAGGTAAAGCGAGACGCATTGGTTTTAGATACCAATCCTTATGTCATCAGCAAGGAAGGCTATAAGCATTTCTTGTTGAAAGAAATTCATGAGCAGCCGCTTGTAATGCGTCAGACACTAAGCAAATATCTAAGCCACCCAGATAACCCCATTAATTTCTCAGTACTGCATGAGTCGCTCAACAATGGTAATGAGCACCAGTGCGGTATACATCTTAGCAACGCACAACTGAGGCAAATAAACAGAATTCTCATAACAGCTTGTGGTACAGCCTATTACTCAGGTTTGGTAGGTAAATACATTATCGAAGAACTTTGCGACATTCCCTGCGACGTGGACATTGCCTCTGAGCTTGCTGCGCGCAAGGTGCTGGCCGATAAACATACTTTAGCAATAGCAGTTAGTCAGTCTGGAGAAACTGCCGACACCTTAGCTGCTGTTGGCCAAGCAGCAAACTCTGAAGCAATGGTGCTTGGTATCACCAATCGCCAGGATTCTCATTTAGCACAAGTTTCTCCTAATCTTATTGTCACTGAATGTGGTGTCGAAGTTTCGGTAGCTGCAACCAAAACATTTGTTGCCCAGCTAACCAGTTTTTACCTCCTGGCACTTTATTTAGCTGAACAAAGGCGCACCATAACCCAAGACAAAGCTCGGAATCTCAAACAAAAGCTCATGATGGTTCCAGCCATGCAAGAGCAAGTATTAGCCAGTGCAAGTGTTTTAAGATCACAAGTTCTTGCTTATGCTGAATCTAGCGATGTTGTATATA
>JACQVM010000353.1 GCA_016209785.1 Candidatus Melainabacteria bacterium
ATTCCTAGCAAGGTAGCTAAAAATGGTGGTGATTTGGGATTTCAAGACAAAGAACACCTAATTCCTAAGTTGTCTGAAGCTTTGTGGCCGTTAAAGCCTGGTACTGTGTATCCAGGACTAATCCAAACTGCTTTAGGATTTCACATTGTCAAAGTGACTGCTCATGAACCTGCTGGGACTAGCCAATTGGCAGAGGTGAAGGAGCTTTTGCGAGCTGGTGTACAACAAAAAAAAGGTAATAATGCACTCAATCAATGGCTGGCCAAGAAACACAGTACAACAAAAATTGTGCTGGCTCCTGCATTTGCTCAGCTTTTACTGGGGAGTCAAGCAGCAGGCACCACTTCTTCTAATTAACAAAGGGGTTTTCTTTCTTCTCAGACCAGATGTCTGTTTCAACCCCATGTCCAGGGATGACCCTGGTGCTGTCATCTAGGGTAAACAATCGTTTGGTAATGGAGTCAATAATTTGCTCAAATGAACCGCCCCAAAGATCTGTCCGCCCAATGGAGCGGTGGAAAAGGGTGTCGCCAGCAAAACAAATGTTGTCTTTGCCTGCTAAGGTAAAACAAAGACTGCCTGGCGTGTGTCCAGGCGTATGAATGACTGCAGCCTTTATCTTGCCAACTTGAACTTCTTCCTCGTCAGTCAGGTAATGATCTACCGGTAGCGGATCATTTATATGCAAGCCAAACATGGCTCCTTGCTTAGCTAAATTGTCGTAAAGCCATTGGTCACCCTGGTGCAAATATATTTTTGCTCCGGTAGCTTCTTTTAAGGCTCGTGAGCCAAGGATATGATCAAAGTGAGCGTGGGTGTGGAGCAGATACTTAATTGTTAGCCCATGGCGCTTGGCTAAGGCCAAAATCTGCTCAGGCTCCCCACCTGGGTCAATGATTGCAGCCTCACCGGTCTGCTGGCAGCCAATAATGGAGCAATTACACTCAAGAGGGCCAACTGGAAAGCTTTCAAACAGCATGGTTACTCGAATAGCTCGCTTACAGAGCAATCTTCGTGTATGCGTGCTATAGCTTCACCCAGCAATTTGGCTACACTTAGCTGCACAATTTTCTTGGAGATCTTGCTTGGATCATGCGGGATGGAATTGGTGACGATGAGTTTTTCAATTGGCGATTCGTCAATGCGTTTGTTGGCTGGACCTGACAATACGGCATGTGTTGTGCAGGCATAAACGGCTTTTGCTCCTTGCCTTTTCAGCAACTCGGCACCCTTGACGATGGTGCCGGCGGTGTCAATCATATCGTCTACCATGATTGCTACTCGCCCTTCAACTTCGCCCACGACGGTGAGCACTTCAGCAACGTTGTGTTGACTGCGGCGTTTGTCAATGATGGCAATAGGGGCATCTTCTAATTTTTTGGCAAAAGCTCTAGCTCGGGCTACGCCGCCTACGTCTGGGCTTACTAACACAGTGTCGTTTCCTGGCAAGGTCCTAATGTAATCAAGCAACACTGGGCTGGCATAAAGGTGGTCCACTAGTATGTTGAAGAAACCCATGATTTGAGGCTTGTGCAAATCCAGAGCTAAAATTCGTTGGGCGCCGGCAATGGTTAAAAGATCTGCGACCAGCTTAGCTGTAATTGCCTCTCGTCCAGCAGCTTTGCGGTCTTGCCTAGCGTAACCGTAATAAGGTAGTACTACTGTGATACGACCAGCAGATGCTCGTTTCAAGGCATCAAGCAGGATAAGGAGTTCCATCAAGTTTTCATTTACCGGAGGGCACGTAGGCTGTATAAC
The DNA here is from genome assembly GCA_016209785.1 of Candidatus Melainabacteria bacterium. GTDB lineage: Bacteria > Cyanobacteriota > Vampirovibrionia > Obscuribacterales > Obscuribacteraceae > JACQVM01. The sequence continues at coordinate 1,759 of JACQVM010000353.1, forward strand.
AAAACAGTCAATACCACGTACACTTTCTTGAATTTGGACATAAATCTCGCCATCAGAAAACGGCTCAATCCTCACCTGTCCAGGGGCAATCCCTAAGTACTCGCAAATTTCTTTTGTCAGATCTGGATTGGCTGTACCGGAAAAGATCTTCAAATTAACCTTTGTTCCAGACAGTATTCGTTGTCTTGCTGGCATTTGAGCAACCAAGAGCCTTCTCCTAAATCCCCCAGGTTCATTGTAGAGAAGAAAGCTAGAATGGGCAAACCAATAAACAAATCTTTAGCCATCTAAAAAGGCTAGTTTGCCACTTCTGGCCAGCTCTAGCGCTTCTTGAAGAGCGTGCTTAACATGCAGATAGCTAAGCCCACCTTGGACAAAGGCAGCAAAAGGGCTGCGAAGTGGCCCATCAGCGGAAAGCTCAATGGTTGCGCCTTCAATGAAGGTTCCGCCAGCCATGATAATCTCCTGTGGATAGCCTGGCATGGCTGCTGGTTCAGGCAGTACATGAGCATTGACAGGTGAGCACTTCTGGATAGCACGACAAAAATTTATAAGACGCTCTGGTGTGCCAAATTGAATTGCTTGGATGATGTCGGCTCGGCTATCAAAAGGCCCAGGGGATACACTCAGTCCAAGCTGGGAGAAAACATAAGCAAAAAGATGAGCACCTTTGAGTGCTTGGGAGACTATGGATGGGGCTTGAAATAAACCTTGAAGCATGAGTCTGTTTTGGTTGTAGGTAAGTCCCATGTGTCCACCAATCCCGGGACAAGTTAGGCGATTAAGTGAGGCATTGACAAGATTTGTCCTTCCGGCAATATATCCGCCAGTAAGAGCTAGTCCACCACCCGGGTTTTTAATCAGTGAGCCAACAACAAGGTCAGCGCCAACAGCACATGGTTCTTCTGGCTCCACAAATTCACCATAACAATTGTCTACCAGCACAGCACAATCAGGATTGATTCTGTGAACGACATTGGACACACGCCCAATGTCATGACATGACAAGGCTCTTCGTCCAAAGCTGTAGCCACAGGACTTTTGGATATAGGCTATAGCAGTAGGTTTTGAGACCAGCGGCTCAAGAAAGGATTCCAATGAGTCATGGACTTTAAGGTAAGGCTCAATGTCTGCCTCAAGGTAATTAATACCTAAGGATTTTAATGATCCTTTGTCATTTTCAGATGTGCCAATAACTGATCCAAGGGTGTCATATGGTCTACCAG
>JACQVM010000354.1 GCA_016209785.1 Candidatus Melainabacteria bacterium
ACATTAAAGAGTGTTGTAGCCGAATTGCTACCCATGTCTTGATTGCCAAGAACCAAGTTGAATACTTCACGACGAGCTTTAAGCGGAAGTTGGCGAAAGTTCACTCCAGCCAGGTCTGACTTGTGCACATGTTTGCCCATTTGCTTAATGAGCTTCTCCCACCGACTAACAGGGCTCTCGAACGCTATGTAACGCTTAACGCAGGACCAGCGATATTCGGTAGAAATGGTCTTAACCACGCAGAAATCTGTTGTTTGGGCGCAAATTCATCATAACACGCACAATAACAGCTTCGTAAACCCTTTACCAATCCAGGACTCAGCCAGTAACCTTAATAGACTAACTTATTTGTCTACCAATGTCTTCCACTGACAATATTTTACCCAGCCAGGATGAAATCATCATCGCTGGTTCAACCTGGGCAGCCATCTGGCACATGTCATGGCCGTTGCTGTTAAACATGGCAACCGTTGCTGTAGCTAGCTTTGCCGACATTTGGGTAGCAGGGAAGCTTGGCTCTCAAGTACAGGCCGCCATTGGAGTTGGTGGCCAGATTTGGTATTTCATGATTATTCTAACCATAGCACTATCAGCAGGAACAACTGCTCTTGTAAGCAGGTTTTGGGGTGCTCGAGATCTAACAGCAACTGTAGAAGCCTCACGTCAGTCTCTTTTATTTGCCATCATATTTGGTATTGTCTCAGCTAGTCTAGGCTTAATTGTCTGCCGCCCTCTTCTTAAATTGTTAGGCACATCCCCGGAGGTGGAGCAACTTGGTTGGGACTATCTTAGGTTTGACCTTTCTGCCCAAATACCTTACACCATTCTCTGGGTTAGCAATTCTATATTCCGGGCCAAGGGAAACGCACGTACACCCATGATCATCATGGCACTCATTACAGTCTTGGTGATAATGCTTGATCTAGGACTTTGTTTGTGGCCATTCCACATAGGTATTTCAGGTATTGGGCTTTCATGGCTCATCGCTGGGATAGTAGGCACAATTCTATCCTTATTAGCGCTGAGAGCATCAGATATTGGCGCATGCGTTGATTTTACTGCTTTCTTGTCGACCGGCATATCCAAAGACTGGTTAGAGAGGCTGATGAACATCGGCATTCCTGCTTGCGTAGAAGATTTAGCCTGGGTTGGCGGCAACTTTGTTCTTTTCCTTGTTTTTGCCCAAACATTTGACCCAACATCCTGTCAAGCTGCCTGGGCAGTAGGTTTAAGATTAGAGGAAATGGTATGCGGTATGCCTATCTATGCCTTCTCCACAGCGGTTGCCACCATCGTCGGGCAGAACCTGGGTGCAGGTAAGCCCAAACGTGCTGAACAGGCCGGCTGGCAGGTAGCAGGAATAGGAGCCGCCATAAACCTAATCATTGGGCTTACTCTTTGTCTTTGTGCAATGCCCATTGCCAGTGCTATGAGTGGGGATGCCTCAGTAATAAAATACTCTGCCCAGTACCTGCAAGTAATTGGGTTGTCAGAGCCATTGGTTGCTGTCTGGCTAATCTTGTTTGGTGCCATGAAAGGTGCTGGATACACTCGCTGGCCTATGATTGCTTCTTCTGTATGCTTGCTGGGTTTGAGACTGCCACTTGCCTGGTATTTGACAATCCCACTGAAGATGGGTCCACTGGGTACCTGGATTAGTGTTGCTTTTAGCTCAGCTCTCATTGGTTGTATAGCAATCTGGCGCTTTAAGACTGGTGCCTGGAAGTATCAAAAAGTATAAGTATGTTTTGTGAGTGAGTCATGAAGTACAAGACAAGAGTAATCCTGATTCATGGAAGCTATGGGAATCCTAACGAAAACTGGTTTCCGTGGCTTGCAACAAAGCTGCAAACACTGGGACACCAGGTCTTGGCACCAACATTTCCTACGCCTCACGGCCAACATCTTACCGCCTGGCGCCAAGTGTTTTTGAATGAGGTTGGCACAATTAACTCTAACACCATCCTTATAGGTCACAGCCTAGGATGTGGTTTTATCTTGAACCTGTTAGAAAAATCCTCATTTGCAGCTCAAGCTACTTTCTTGGTAGCAGGCTTTTTGGGTAATCTTGGGTTAAAGGATTTTGATGCTATCAATTACTCCTTTGTATGTCACCAGCTTAACTGGCAGGCCATCCGTAGAAACGCTGGCACTGTCAAGGTATACGCTTCAGATAATGATCCATATGTTCCTTTGGCAAAAGGCCATGAATTGGCAGAACACCTGGCAGTTAATCTAACCATAATTCACAACGGCGGACATATTAACGCCAGTGCCGGTTTCACCACATTTCCTGCACTGCTTACTGACTTAATTGACCTTTCCCCTAAAAGTAGACAGTGACATCCTGAGGCTCACATTGCCCACATCAAGCTGACCATAAGACCTGTCCCGGGACTGAGAGCGCTCAGCGTAAGATTACAGAAAGAAAATCATAGTTTACAGCCCTATGTGTGAACAAACTACTGCTGACTGCCGGACGGCTTAATCCAGGGGAAAACCCATACTTGTCTGGCGGCAGACATGATATTAATGTTCAGTATCATCTACGTTGAATAAGAGGAAAAAGGAATGTTCTGGTCAGTTAATTTGGGCAAACTTGTGCAAACAGGACGCACGTATGCAGTCTGGGTTTTGCTTGCCGCCTCGGTAGCGCTTCTTGCCGCTATGTCGTGCAAACCTGCCTTCGCTGAGCTTGCCGAACCGCTTAGCGCGCTTGCGAAGATGCCAGTACGCGAGATAACGGTGTTTAAGGACGGTCACGCTCTAGTCTTACATGAAGGAACGATGCAAACAGACGGCGAGGGTAATGTTGTCATGGATTATCTGCCCACGCCAGTGCTGGGCACATTCTGGCCATTTTCAACAGACAAAAATGCCAGACTCACATCAGTGGTAGCTAGCCGACACAAAGTTCTTGTTCCCCGAACCACTCTCACGCTGTCAACTATGCTTGAAGGTAATCCAGGTGCACAAGTGCAGGTCACAGCACTTAGCGGTAGTGGCACCAACACAACAACAGTTACTTACGATGCCACCATAATAGGTGTGCCTACTAGAACCTCCCAGGAGCTTGAAGAAACCAACCCACCTAACTCAGGCGAGAAGCTGCCCGAGAAGAGCGGTCTAGTTATGCTCAAGACCGCAGAAGGGGTCATGGTCTTACCGCTTGAGCGCATCCAAAATTTAGCTTTTAAGCAAAGCTACAATAAAAAGCTGTCCGACGAAGAATTGCGCAACGTTCTTACCATGAAGCTTGACTGGCAGCATAATAAGCCAGCATCCACTGCTGATGTCGGTATGATGTATGTGCAAAGTGGTATGCGCTGGATCCCAAACTATAAGGTTAGCATAGATGATTCAGGTAAGGCATCTGTTAAGCTTCAAGCCACATTGGTTAATGATCTTACGGATCTTAACGATGTAACAGCAAACCTGGTGATTGGCGTTCCAAGTATTGCAATGAAAAACGAGACCGATCCTATGGCACTTCAACAGGTAGTCGCTGGTGTTTTAGCTGGGATGGATCGCTCGCGCTCTGTAAATGCATTTTCCAACGCGATAGCCTCACAGGTTTTGGCAGGCGCTGGCGGGTATCGGGATGAGAACAGCCAGGTGCAGCAAGCAGCTCATCCGGAAGTCTCCGGTGGAGAAAAGAACGAAGATCTCTATGTTTTTATGGTAAAGCATATCTCACTTAAGAAAGGACAACGGATGGTTGTGCCTGTTGCTGAGTGCATACTCCCATTCAAAGACGTTTACACCCTTGATGTTCCCTTTAGCCCACCGCCTGAATTGCGACCATTGTCGAATCGGTCTTCGGAGGTGGCTTCTTTAATTCAAGCACCATCTGTAGAGCACAAGATTCGCCTCAAAAACTCATCGCCATACCCACTTACAACTGCACCTGCACTAATCCTTCATAAGAACCGTATCCTGGCTCAAGGACTGATGACTTACGCTGCCCCTGGCTCGAGCGAAGACCTTGCAATCACGACTGCTGTCGACATCAAGGTTAAGAAAACCGATCGTGAAACTGCCCGTATTCCTCGTGCATTTTCGTGGCAAGGATATGATTATGCGCGCATAGAACTTGCCGGTACGTTGTCGCTGACCAACTTTACACACAAGCCGGTCGAATTGGAAATTAAGCGTCGTGTGCTAGGAAAGGTTATGAAAGCTGAGCACAATGGGATACCAGAGATGATAAATGTCTTCGAAGACCCCCATCTAGCAGAATACCCACGCTGGTGGGGTTGGTTTAGTTGGCCAGACTGGTGGCACCACGTAAACGGTATTGGATCCATCGACTGGAAGCTAACTCTAGCCCCCTCAGAGTCAGTTAACCTCGGGTATACTTGGCAATACTACTGGCGCTAAGTCTTCACGTTGACAACTCTGCATGTGCCTGGACCGCACAAAAAGTTAGCGTTTATCATACTCTTTTTGGAAGTCCTCAAGACTCAGCTCAATTTCTTTCAAAATTTCTCGCATGAGCGGACGTGCAATATCTCGGCCGGAATGCCGTGGAACGGTTGTTGTTCTGCCGTCTGGATGACGGTAAAACACATGACTCCCTTTTTGACGCACGGCAATAAAGCCGAGCCGAAGAAGAATATTCTCCAGGCATCTAGAGTTAATGGAGGGCAGCCTGATCACGCCGATAACTCAATTTGTTGCAGTCCAATGAAGTGAGGCATGTTCTCCGAGCCTAACTCCTCCACGCATAGTTGTAGAACTTCTTTCAGATTAGCTTGAAGTTCATCAAGCGTGGCTGCTTGTGTGTGTGCGCCCGGAATTCCTGGCACAATGCCAACATATAGCCGCAATTCTGGATCCCACTCAATGTAAGCAGTAAAAGTCTTCATGCGCAAAAACCTATGCTATGTAGTTCAAGTATATAAGGTAATGGAACATTTAACCTGTGCTATCTTTGTTGATTGACCTGGCACCAATTCCCAGCTTAAACAATGCCTAATGAGGCCTCTAATGAGCACTACGATAAGACGTAAATCTAATTGATTGCTTCTTCTGTATGCTTGCTGGG
>JACQVM010000355.1 GCA_016209785.1 Candidatus Melainabacteria bacterium
AGCACCACACCAGCAATGTTCCATCCCCTCAGCCATTGTAGCTGCATAGAACTGTTACTAAGGTCTTAAGTACATTAATGAAAAACAAAGATTATGAATCACATTTAATATTTCCTCAAAACCTCTGCCTTGCAGAAATTCAGCACGTGGGGATATATTTAATGTCAGCTCTTGCCAACACGAAGCTGTCATGTCTGTTTAAATTCGTATTGACAATATAAATAAGTGCTACGTACACTTGAAGTCTTGCCTATTTCAAAGCTTTCCCAGCCACTAGCAGAGGTAATCAATGGCCTTAGAGTTACCCGAGCGCGTCCGAACCTTCGGGGTCGGAAGCTCGCGCATCGCAAATCTTCCAGATCTAGCTGAAATTCAAAAGAGTTCTTTTAAATGGTTCATCGAGGAGGGGTTAGGTGAAGAGTTAAGAGCCTTTAGTCCCATTCGCGACTATACAGGAAGGCTCGAACTCCATTTTCTGCCTACCTATACCTTTGATGACCATACAGAGCCAAATAAGCCTAAGTCCGCTGAAGAGGCACGGGCAATGGATGCCAGCTTTACGAAAAAGCTCCGCATTCAAATGCGCCTTGTCAACCGTGATATCGGTGAAATCAAAGAACAAGAGATATATATTGGCGATATCCCCATGATGACCGATCGTGGCACCTTCATTATTAATGGGGCCGAAAGAGTAATTGTCAGCCAAATTGTTCGCAGCCCAGGCATTTATTACAAAAGAGAAGTAGATCAAAATGGAAAACGTACATTTTCAGCTACTCTCATTCCCAACCGTGGTGCCTGGCTTAAGTTCGAGACAGACGTCAATGATGTCATTTATGTCAAGATTGACAAAAACAGGAAACTGCCAGCTACAACACTTTTACGAGCTCTTGGCTACAGTGACCAGGAGATGGAAAGCATCTTCCGCCATCGAGATTTTCTCAAGAAAACCTTAGATAAGGACAACACCAAATCACGAGAAGACTCGCTGATTGAGGTTTATCGTAAGTTGCGCCCAGGAGATCCGCCGTCGGTTGCTGGTGGGCAAACCATCATTGAGAGCCGCTTTTTTGACGATAAGCGCTACGATCTAGGCAAAGTTGGCCGTTACAAATTAAACAAAAAGCTAGGACTATCTGTTCCGGACAGCCAGCGAACACTCACCCGAGAAGACATTGTTGCTGCCGTTGATTACCTTATTGGTCTGCATTATGACGAAGGACATGTGGATGATATTGATCACCTTGGCAATCGTCGCATTCGCTCCGTAGGTGAACTGTTACAAAATCAGTTCAGAATTGGGCTTTCGCGACTGGAGCGTATTGTCAAAGAGCGCATGACCTTGCAAGACGCGGACACCTTAACCCCGGCCAATTTGCTAAACACCAAGCCGCTGGTGGCAGCAATTCGTGAGTTTTTTGGTTCTTCGCAACTGTCACAGTTCATGGATCAAACCAATCCCTTAGCCGAGCTAACACACAAACGACGTCTTTCTGCTTTAGGACCTGGCGGGCTTTCGCGTGAAAGGGCAGGCTTTGCAGTGAGAGACATTCACCCTAGTCATTATGGGCGAATTTGTCCAGTGGAAACCCCTGAAGGTCCCAATGCAGGACTTATTGGGTCGCTCGCAACACATGCCAGGGTCAACGAGTACGGCTTTATTGAAACCCCATACCGCAAGGTTGTCAGCAGCAAAGTAACTGATGAAATCCATTATTTGTCAGCTGACGAAGAGGATCGCTTTAGAGTAGCCCCAGGTGATGTGCCACTTGCCGATGATGGAAACTTCCTAGGTGAGCTCATTCCTGTACGTTATCGATCTGAATTTATTGAAACCACTGCAGATCAGGTCGACTACATGGGCATAAGTCCTATTCAAATTATCTCGGTAGGAACTGCACTCATTCCTTTCCTGGAACATGACGACGCAAACCGTGCTCTGATGGGCTCTAACATGCAGCGTCAGGCAGTCCCGCTTATCAAAACCGAACGGGCACTCGTAACTACCGGGGTAGAACGGCAAGCTGCACGAGACTCCGGAATGGTGATTGTGGCTGATGTGGAAGGCAAAGTTGAGTATGTAAGCGCCAATGCAATACACGTGCGCACAAAAGATAAGCGCTTGGTTAAATATAAGTTGGCTAAATTCCATCGATCTAACCAAGACACCTGCCTGAATCAAAAGCCAATTGTTTGTCCAGGCGACACAGTAAAACCAGGGCAAGTAATTGCTGATGGGGCAGCGACGGCCAGTGGTGAGCTTGCAGTAGGGCGCAACCTTCTGGTGGCCTTCATGCCCTGGGAAGGCTACAACTTTGAAGATGCCATCCTTATAAGTCAACGTCTTGTTTATGACGACGTCATGACTTCCATACACATTGAAAAGTTAGAGATTGATGCCCGCTCGACAAAATTAGGTCCCGAGGAAATAACCCGCGAGGTACCTAATGTCTCGGAAGAGTCTTTGCGACACCTAGATGAAAATGGAATTGTCCGTATAGGCTCGCGTGTCTATCCTGACGACATTCTAGTGGGCAAAATTACCCCCAAAGGGGAATCGGAGCACCCACCTGAAGAAAAGCTCTTAAGAGCAATTTTTGGCGAAAAGGCTCGGGATGTCCGTGACAACTCCTTGCGTGTACCACATGGTGAAGG
>JACQVM010000357.1 GCA_016209785.1 Candidatus Melainabacteria bacterium
ACTAGAGCCGGCGCTGCTGCCCTGTGCTGGCGTGTGGTAGAATGTCAATTCAGAGTCTGTAGCTGGCCGGTTGCGCTGGCGAGTTGCCCAACGCTGTCGTGCCAACGTAGCTCAGCGGTAGAGCAGCGGTTTCGTAAACCGCAGGTCGTGGGTTCAAATCCCACTGTCGGCTTGTTTTGTTTCCTTAACCACCTTGGACCATGCTTGCCTTTTCAGCAACAACTAAGGCAGACAGGGAGCTTCTGTACGGCTTACAATAACTACACAGGTAATCTAGAATAGCCTCTCTATATAGTCTGAACACAAACACGGAGTTAGTGATGCCCTGTCTTGAGATTACTATGCCAGCTACCAGCAAGAGCATCCGTGAAGAGCTTGTCCAGCGACTCACCACCGCATTTGTGACAGCAACAAGCTTTGAAAAGGACATATTCTCCATTTGCTTTCTTGAGTATCAAGAAGGACAAGCAGCAGTTGGTGGCAGGTTGTGTCATGGAAATGACGACAGACCCTTGTTACATCTAAATCTTTATTGCCCTAGACTCACGCGCAGTAAAAAACAACTTTTGGTTCGTCTGCTTACAGAAGCATTTGTTGTTGCCGTACAACAAAGACACTGGGAACCAGTAATTCACATCAACGAGCACCCATACGATAATGTTGGCGTGGGAGGACAACTTCTCTCCGATGCCTATCCAGAGTGTGCGGCACGCAAGTTCTATTATGAATTGTCTGAAGCTTGATATGCCTGCCAGTAACAATGATTGGCTCTTCGGCGAGATAATGTCCAGAGTGACGTTGGACCGGCCACTTGCCCAATTGATACAAGACATTTCTACTAGGTTTGACCTTGGAACTCCAAACCAATATGAGCTAATTGAGCACGGCTATCAGGATGTGAATGTACGACTAATAGCAGCTTCTGGTCAGCAATACCTCGTCAAAATATTCTCCAAACGCAGAACTTTGACCAACATACAAGATCAAATTCGGACACTGGTTTTTCTTGCCAGCAACGGAATTCCAGTACCACATTTAGTTCACTGTGAGCGTGAACCATTAATCGAGGTGGCTGATCCATCTGGTACAGCCTACGTATGTGTTATGGAATACTTTGAAGGACACGACTTCGAAAAGATACCTCCTAGTCAGCCTGACATTGTCTACTTGGCTGGCTGTCTCTCCCGCATTCACCAACTGCACTTTAACGTTTCCCGATACTATGACGACTGGGGAGCTGCAAACCTTGCCACAGAGTTTGCAGCAAAGCTCCGCCATTTGTCCTCCGATGACCTTATACTTGTTGAAAATATTCTCTCTGCTTTTAGTGAAGTGAACCTTGCAGTCCTTCGCCAGTGCACAATTCATGGTGATCTTTATCGATCACATGTGCTAAGAAATCTCCGTGGTGAATATTGCATTATTGACTTTGGCTGTATGGACTACAACGCAGCAGTGCTTGACCTAGCAATATTTATTGCCCACTTCTGTTTAGGTGTTAATCAAACTCCTGCTGAAATCACGCAATTGTACAATCTTGCAATTGACGCTTATTGTGCAATTGGATGTCTCAGCAAGCAAGAATTAGCAGCACTTCCAATTCTCATTGCAGCCAGCTATGCAGCATATATTGTTGCCACCAGCAGCTTGATTGCAAATGCCCATGATCACTCCCTGCAGACCCAGCAATGGTTAGCGATATCCCGCAACAAGATAAAATCCTTTATGAAGTCAGGCATAATTGCAGTGTAAAATAGTAGCCACTCAACTCTTGAGCACACATACTGCGTGAAGCAACACATGAACCATAGTGGCATACAACTAGAAACTAAAAGATTGCTTTTGAGAGAGTTTGTCTTTGACGATTGGATTGCAGTACACAGTTATGCCTCTGACCCAGAAGTGGTACGCTTCATGGTCTGGGGCCCTAACACCGAAGATAACACTAAACAGTTCATCAAAGACATGCTCGACTGGCAAATAGAACAACCAAGAAAAGTCTTTGATTTTGCAGTTCAGACTAAAGTTAATGCCAGCCTTATTGGCTCCTGCGGGGTTCATGTTACCAGGACAATTTCTGAGGGCTCATCACAATCAATCGCATTAGCAACCCGCACAGACTATAATGTCCATCCTTCTTCTTTCACACAAGGAAAGCATGCGGCCATGGGCTATTGTTTCAGCAAAGATATCTGGGGACAAGGATATGCGACAGAGGCTGCAGGAGCACTTATTCGTTTCGGGTTTGAGCAATTGGGGTTGCACAAGATATTTGCAACTTGTGATGTCGAAAACAAAGGATCTGCAAGAGTGCTAGAAAAGATTGGGATGAAGCGAGAAGGACATTTACTCGAGGACGTTAAAATCAAAGGTCGATGGAGAGACTCTTATCTTTATGCGGTCACCAACACTGAATGGCAAACATCCAGTACTTGAATGGGCTACACTGTTATCCGTCCCGTAGCGAACTCAGACATGTAGCGCCAGTCACTCATAGCAACGCCAGAAGTTTTTGCACGGAGGAGCACAACTACTCTTGTACACGACTCATTATATCCGAACAACGTTGCTGCTACTGACACTAGTGTTGATATTAACGCCAATCGGATATACCCATGGCAGTACCCACGTGTTCATCGAGCATTTTAGTTCGTTTCCTCTATCTGAGGCTTGGTCAGCCAACATGCAAGATAAAACACGTCTTGCAATCGTACAAAAGCCAGTGCGGATTGGTCCAGGTGCAGCAAGACTTACTGTACATCCTCAAGATATTGCTGCTAAGCGCAATCGAGCTGAAATCAACGTTGTTCATGGGGAAGGGCTCAATAGCGACGTCTGGTACGCATGGAGCATCCTAGTTCCGCGAGATTATTGTGATGACTACTCAAACCAACGTTTTCAAATCATGGGGCAGTTCCATGATATGCCAGATTTTGCCAAAGGCCAGAGTTGGAAAGGCTTTCCAGTCCACCCACCTATGATTTCCATACAATATGGATATGATAAAACTGGTTCAGGTTTTGGATTGTTCTATGGTCTCGACACCAATCGAAAGCGCATCGCCAAGCGCTACATTCAAAAAGGAATCTGGCATGATATTGTATTGCACATACGCTGGTCACAAGGCAGCGATGGCTTTGTAGAAGCTGGACTCGATGGCAGTCCCTGGACACCATTTAACGGACGGGATCACAAGTACTATGCTGCCAACATGTACAATGCAGCACCACCAATGTTGAAACTTGGCATTTATCGTGATTTTGGTTTCACAACAATTAATAGCGTTTTTTATGATGAGTTGAGGATTGGACCAACCAAAGCAAGTATAGAATCTCCAGCACTAACAAAGTAGACAACTTATTTTCGTTGCTTGAGAAACCTATTTTGATCAGCAAAGCACATCCTTCCGGCATTGGACAAACCATTGCACCATTCCAATCTGCCATTGTAGGGCAGCATTAAATGAGCGTCGATACCGTCAAAAACCACAATAATATTGTTGTAGTCTGCTGACTGAGACGTGTCGTAGCCACGATCGGTAGGTACCTCCGAATGGCAGTCAAACAATTGGGTCCAGACGAGTGGCGTTCGGACAACTCTCAATTCCAACATGAAGATAGTATCAGCAGTGGGTGAACTTTTGTTGATTGTCTACGTATAGAGAAATACGACCATTTTGCTCTCTATCAATCAAGGAGGAAAACACATGTACACCTCAAGCTTCATTAAACGCCACATTTGCCGCCTTCCGTTAGACAAAATATTCTCAACCCGCGAACTCCTTATTTACGGCTCCAGGTCTGCTGTCGATCAGACTATGTCCAAATTAGTAAGAAAGGGAATAATCATACGTCTTGCCCGTGGTCTGTTTGTTAAGGAAGGCACAAATATAGAAAAGATTACAGTTTATGATGTAGCAAAGGCAAAAGCAGAGTCATTTGCCAAGCAAATTGTTGCCTGGGGAGGTCACTTAGCTCACAAGCTAGGCCTTGTCAGCCAAGAATGTGACAAGCACATTTATTGTGTCAGTGGCAGTTCAAGCTCATTTAAGTTTGGTGATGTGATTGTTCGCCTACGGAAGGCTTGCGCAAGAAAAATGCACCTAAGCACAGACCTTGCCGGACAATTTCTGCAGGCTCTTTGGTATCTGGGAAAACAGCGGCTAGACGAGCTCAGGGGCAGTCCATGGCTTCCTATATTGCTTAGGCGCACAGACCGTGAATATATTCGGTTGTCATTCCATTTGGTACCAGCATGGCTTGCTTGTCCTTTCTTGCATTGGCGCCTTCCCAAGGCTGCTTTTCATCATACACCCCAAGAGTTCCCATACCACTAAAGTAGGAGCATATCCGACACACATTTCACAAGACCCTGCCCTGACTAAGAATTTTCCATTCCTAGGCTGGATAGAGTCGCGCATTCTCTTCAGTCCAAGCATCACCAATCCAGAATCTACAATTACGAGCAACAGCCACCACTGGTTGACCATCGTCAGGATCATAATATACCTGAGCATCCAGATTCTCTCCAAGCAATTGATCGCTGTATTTGCTTGTCAACACATCCTTGGAGGCAGTTGCATCTCCTCCAAAGGAATGTATCTTGTATATACGAGCTACACCACCCTCTTGCAGGAAAGTGGCAGTGTAATACCGCGTATCTAACATATCAAAGGCCATCGTCCTAGGTTCTATGACCATTTTCATTTGACACGGCTTGGCAGTTGCATACACCCAACTCGCATACTGGGGTTCAATACAAAAGTCCAGATCTTCTGTTTCTAAAGACAGTACCGCTAGAGATGCAATACCACACACAACTACTCCTAAAAGGCATAAGAGCACGATGAACAAAGAGGTGACCCCCACTATCTTGCACGCAATCCCTGCTTCAACAAAGTAGACTAAGGAAAGAACAAATGGGAAGATGCCCACAAACTTTGCAGTTCGTACCATTTGGCTCCTGCGCGAGGAAAGGTCTTGATGGATTAGTCCTTTCCAATCTTCAGGGACACAGTGCTTTGGCTGACTGCTTGGCTGACAACCATTAAGAACAGAGATTTTAGTAAGTGTGTCAGCTATTCGTTTAATTGTTTTTTCTATGTCCTTTTTCTGATCATGCATAAGATATATCTTCTGAGAAATAACATGGAGCTCGAGAAGGTGCTGATGTTGGTTTCACGGAACTAACTAACTCATATCTACCAACTCATTACAGTTTCAAACGGCTAATTTAGGCTGGTTGTTGAGCTGAGCAATGGTGCAGGTAAATTACTCGACTTTGGCAAGTCGAGTTAGAGACTTAATTTTCTTTTGTATATAAAACCCCTATTTTCAAGTGGGGCATCCATGTTAGCTTTCAGCCGTTACCCCTCGAAGAG
>JACQVM010000337.1 GCA_016209785.1 Candidatus Melainabacteria bacterium
ATATATACCTGCGCGCAGGTATATATAGTTTAAATATCTCGTCCGACTTGACATGAGATTAAAAAAAGACCATCCTTCTCGTATATGTCCGAGGACTAGTTTATGGAGACAGAAACATTTGATCTAATTGAGTTTCAGCAAAAGGCACGAGCTACCTGTTGCCCCAAAAAGCTCTTTGAAATGTGGGAAGACGTGTGCAAACGCTATGAACACCACGAAATTACCGCCTATGAGCTGGAAGAGATGAAAGAGACAATTTGGCCTAATCTCCAGGCACTGGCCTCCTTACGACGCATAGTCAATGGTGAGTCACCTCCACCAGCCAATAAGCGCAAACGCAAAGGCACTTCGTAAGGCTACGGTCGGTGCTACACTCAAAATGGAACCATAGTCCCTACATTACGTCTTAGGCTTTAGTCTGCCAACAAACTGCATCTACTGCATCCAGGAATTCTTCTGTGCACAAAGCCCCCTCAATTATTGTTGCTCTGGCTCTTTGCCTGGCATATATTCCTACCATGGTTTGTGCGTCGGACTGGGAAGAAGATGAGTCCTCCGTATCACATTTTAGCCAACCACCCCGCCCAACAAAATTGCCAAAGAACAACCAATCTCGCCTTGAAGGCAACGTAAGCAAGTATGGCTCTGGAGCTTACTCCAACAGTCTCTACGGACCACCCATAGAAAATGCACAATCTAGTCCAGCCCGCCCCAGTTACTTAAGTGGCTCTGCTTATAGTTTTTTGCCAAATGCTATGCCGTTTATACCACCGAAAGCACAGTCCATCCCCCCAAGCATGTTTCGAGGATGGCTTGAAAAAACACACCCTGACTTTGCACTGTCA
Organism: Candidatus Melainabacteria bacterium; assembly: GCA_016209785.1. Taxonomy (GTDB): domain Bacteria; phylum Cyanobacteriota; class Vampirovibrionia; order Obscuribacterales; family Obscuribacteraceae; genus JACQVM01. The sequence goes on from JACQVM010000337.1 coordinate 846, forward strand.
ACAAACACCTTGCACAAAACGCTGGTGCTGGAAGTCAGGGGAAAGTGGGACGACTCATCACGTACAATGCGCTCTCTAGGTATTCCGCATACAAACATCCGCCCTGGCAAGCTCAAGGACTATCCATTTGAAGGAGCCAAAGTCCTTGTTGTCAATTGCGCAGGAAAAGTTCCCCAAGAATCACTGCAACACATTCGCAATTTTGTAGCACGCGGTGGTTATTTGCTTACAACCGACTGGGCTTTAGATGGTCTAGTACGGCGAGCTTTTCCTGGCTACATTGAATGGAACGGTGGTCACACTGAAGGCATTGTAGTCGATGCAACATTGGTGGACTCTGACCCTTTGCTTTTAGCTGGGACCGTCCTACAAGCTGGTTGGAAACTAGATGAAGCTAGCCAAACTGTACGTATCCTTAATAGGCCTGCAGTCCGTGTCTTAGCTGTCAGCTCAAAGCTCAGGCTCAGCGGTACCGACCCTGATGGGCAAGGCATTCTTGCTGTCACATTTGCTTTTGGGCGTGGGCAAGTACTTCATTTAGTTGGCCATTTCGATAACAACGCTAACCTAGCTTTTGCCAATTCACTTCCAGATCCAGCGCCAGGCATAGGGATTAGTTTGCGCCAGGCACTGGCAGCCAACTTTCTAGTTGCTGCACTTACACACAATCGCCCTTCTTCAAACAGTTATCCTGACAGGCGACCAGCCTACTAGAGGGGCTGCTTGAAGCCGCCCCCTCCAGGCCATTACTGCTTCTCATCGGCATCGTTTAGCAACCAGTCAAAGGGCCTGTAGGTAATGTGAATTTCTTTGTCTTCCAATTGAGATCTTATCTCTGCTGGCGCGTGCCTTAAAACATAAGACAAAACAATTGCATCGTCAGATGGAGGAGGGAAGCTTGCCATATTTAATCCAGCTTGTGAGGCAAAGTCCAATGGAAACCATTTGAATAACTTGGAGACACGTATCTCAGAGCCTTGAGGATCATACTGAATGTTGTTAGGATTTGCAAAATACTCTTTAGTTGCCTCATCCAAATCTTGCTCAATTGTCTCAGATACATATGCTGAGTTATGCAGCCGTGGACAGCCTTTAGAAGCACACACAACAACAAAGTGCATACGCGGATCGCTAAACTCTCTTCTTATGATGTCATGCTCAATACGGTACAGATTCACGTCCTGACCAGCTACCTTAAAGCACTGACTTTCCCACACATTTGGGATTTGACGCATACTGTGAGGTGGGTAGTATGGCTTGTCGCCCTTAATTGGATAATGCTCAAGAACAATCTTAATCATGATTGCATTGTAGGCATTGATCCATAAGGCCTTCTTTTGGGACTCGGTAAACTTCTTATATTCCTCTAGCTGTAATGTCTCCAACTGCTTCAAGTACAATCCTAGTCCCTGGGGATGTTGTTTCCAACTTGCATAATGCACCAGTGGTCCATCCACATATTTTTTCAGCTCCTTTGTAAATGTAAGATGTGAATGATCAAAAGCAGCCCAAGCAGGGAATGTCCAACAAAACAACTGAACAAAGACCAAAGCAATCACTGTCAAGTGGTTAGGCAAAAATTGTCTGTAGAAGCAGCCTTGCATTATCCCGTACCTGAACCTGCGCTGTCGGCCAACAGAAATTTCGCGCAAATAGTATCATGTAAGCCTTCATGACACCAAGCGCTGGGAAAACTACCCACAGATAATTGAGCTACAAGCAATCTGTTATGATACGCATCCAGTATTGCTTAGAAGGCTTGGTGCACAATGAGAAAGAGCTTCAAAGAAAACATCAAATCAGCCGTTGCAATCCCTGTAGTTGCCATTTGCATGTTATTGGCAGTGACTATACTTGCGTCGTGCAACTCTACGAGGCAGGCAGGAGTTTCCGATCAGGCATCATCAGTGTATGACCGCGTCATCAAATCCGGTCAACTCCGCTGTGCTTACGTTATGTATCCACCAGCTTGCATAAAAGACCCCAATAACGGCCAACTGTCAGGAGTATTCGTTGAAGCAGTAGAAGCCCTTGGGAAAAATCTAGGGCTTAAGGTCCAGTGGACTGAAGAGGTTGGCTGGGGCTCAATGATAGAGGGGCTTGAGACTAATCGATACGACATCATCGGCTCAGGGGTTTGGCCTAACAGCAATCGTGCTCGAGTTGTAGGCTTTAGTAAGCCCTTGTTTTATAGTGCTATCGGTGCATATGTGCGACCCGATGACACCAGATTTTCTAAAGACCTGGCTTCCATCAACTCCCTAACAGTCAAGATTGCCACCATAGACGGCGAGACAGCAGAAGTAATAGCAAGAAACAAATTTCCCAAGGCTCAACGAATCTCGCTTCCACAGCTATCAGATGTTTCACAGATGCTTCTCAATGTTTCACAACACAAAGCAGATGTAGCTTTTGTAGAAGCATACACTGCACATCAATTTCTTAATGCCAATCCTAAATCTGTTAAAAACGCACTCCTCAGCGAGCCAGTAGCAATCTTTGGCAATTGTCTTATGTTTAAACGCGGACAATCCGAGTTAAAGTCCATGCTAGATACTGCTCTAGATGAGCTTATTGATACAGGATTTATCGATAAGTTGCTAGACAAGTATGAGCCAGAACCGGGGCTTTTCTTCCGAGTTGCACGGCCATACCAACTAAGACCCAACCAACCCTAGAGGACACTCCAGAACAATGAGTATCCTCGACATCCTGGTTAGTTACCGCCAAGGCTTGCTTGATGGGCTTCTAGTCACGTTAAGACTGTGCCTTATCATCTGGTCGGTTGGACTAGTAGCTGGTTGTATGCTGGGTGCTGCTGGTGCACGGTGGCATATTGCCATAGGTTGGCCATCCCGAACAATAGCATTTGTGCTCTCTGGAATTCCTATCCTGGTTTTCTTATTTTGGCTACATTATCCATTTCAAGCTCTATTGGGTGTAGTGATTGATCCTTTCATTACTGCCGCTGCAACTCTGTCAATAGTCAATGTTTTTGCGGTCTGTGAGTTAATTCGTGGCGTCCTCAAAGATTTTCCCAGGCAGTACCTCATTGCTGCCCAGGTATGTGGGCTGTCGACAGTTGAGACACTCTTTAATATTCAACTCCCCATCATCTTAAGACAAAGCTTGCCTGGACTGCTTTTAATTCAAGTCAACATGCTTCAAGCAACATTGTTTGCCAGTCTTATTTCTGTCGATGAGATATTTCGGGTCGCTCAAAGAATAAACGCCTCAATTTACAAACCGGTAGAAATATACACAGCACTTGGGGTTCTTTTCTTGGCTATTTGCTTACCACTAAATGGCCTTTCTTTATGGCTGAAAAAGACCTTTTCCAGAGATCTTTCAG
>JACQVM010000338.1 GCA_016209785.1 Candidatus Melainabacteria bacterium
CTTCAGGGGTAATCAAGCACCGCCAGATGATATCACGGAGCTATACACAAAAACCTGTATAAGATCACATCCTGGCTGCGGACACATCAACCTAACGCAATAACACTGAAACCTTACCAAACAAACAAGCGTCCATAATGAACTGCGACTGCGGTTTGGACGAATTAACAAACACTGTCAATCAACTTAATTCAGTCACTACGTCTGACGCACACTCACAAGTGTACAGTCAAGCATTAGGTGGAGAAACTTGGGGTGCTGCACACTCTGGCTTTAACTCTGCCTTACCATGCGTTATTTTCCATCGCTTTTGAAGATAGGCTGGAAAAACAATGATCCAAAACAATGCACACGTAAGCGCCAAACCAAGCGGATTGCCACAGACAAAGCCCTTATACCTTTGCAATCCAATCAGCCTGGAATCTACCGCGACCCAAATTACTGTACCGACGTACACCACGACATCAAGTATTGTGTGGAGATTGTTGATCCAATCAACCCGGAGCGATGGATTAGCAACAGAGGCGGTAGCCCACAAGCCAATAACAAGGGCATATAAGCCTTGATCAATAAGTATTATGCAAGCTGTTACAACTACTGCAAAGACCCAAGCTGTCATGACTGCACCTCCTTAGTATCAGCATGTATGATATACCCATTTTCAACAAGCCCGGGGCAATCATCAAAGTTGTCGTACGAGACATTTGTCTAGCATAATTCACTATGCCACCGTCGGTGATGGCATAATTGGTAATTTTTTATAAACTGTCGCTGTAGGACGGCTTGTCTGAAGACTTTTGACATCTACGATGCCGCGTAGTGAATTTTTTCAATTTTTGTGGGCGAAAATTGTCCGGCGACAAGATTCGCCCACCGTTTGTTGTTGTCAGTCAACGGTATGCTTCTGGCTCAACACTTCAACGAATCGCGTCCAGGCAAGGAGATCACCATTAACCGCAAAGTCTGTTGACTTATATGCGCGAGTTAGCAGCTTGTCAATTCGTCTTCTGGCAAATGCCAGCCAGAACAGCCTCTCCTCGCTACTTCCGTTAGGATCAAACTCAACCGGAACATACCTGCTGATCACTTCCCCGAGCGTGTCGTAACATGTAACCCTCTCGAGCTGGATTGTACCTCGCTCTGAAGGCCAAATGACATCCCGGGTGTGGGTATTGCACCTATATGGGCCATCAAGGTGAGAGAACAGTCTGTGGCGTCTGTCGCTTCTCCAGCCTTCTTGCTGAAGTTTCCAGTCGATCCACAGGCCACTTTGAGTGCTGTCCTCAATTTTCCGGATAGTCCCTCGCATCACCTCAACAAAACTTTCACCAGCAACCAGGATATCGGAAGCAATGGCTGCAAAAGCAGGATGCACGACTCCATGAGGGGCGTTGCATTGTGCAATGACCAGCGCCTTGGCTATAAGATCCGCTTCAGTCCCGCGATGCTGCCCTGCATAGGCAACAGCACAGGGAAACATCTTCTCTGTTACGGATCTTATCGCTCCACCACGGATCATGGCCACAGCATCTTCAAGCTCTTGTAGCGTTCTGACCTTCTCCTTCAGCATGCGAGCGGTTTCAGGCGGCAAGCGCAGAGCTGAGAGCGCTTCGATGAGCTCAACCTCTCCTATAGCCTGTTCTTGCTTGGAATAGGCTCTCTTAGTAGCATCTTTTGGTCTTGCACTGCGTCGACCCAGGAAAAAGCTGGTAACAGCAGTAGCAGCTCCTGCTGCGGCTGCAATGGTAACAGGATCCAAGGGTATCATTGCCTGCTCCCTTCGGGCGTTCGACAGCACATTAGTACAATTTGCGCTGCCGTAAAGATGCTGACTCTACAGCCGGAGGAGTCTCAGCGTGAGGGTGGCCGCATTGTGGCACCGTTTGTGGTGCCCAGTAGTTTGCGATTTCGAGAACGGCACCACTTCCACAAGATCGAGCTGTGCCCACCAAGTGTCAAACGATGGCTTGTATTCTGGCAGCTCGAAGTTGAAAGTGTACCAACCAAAGTTAGAATCTCTCGAGTCCAGAGACCATCCAGAGGTCTCCTTTGCAAAGACACCACTGTTGTACATCGGCATGACCGCCCAACCCCGATTGCTGCCGCGCCTCTGGCGCAACTCAATTTGCAGCTTCTTGCCACCGAGGGTGATTTTGAGCGAGTTGCCAATGCAAATCTCGGTTGGACTGTCACCTTCAGGAATCTCCAGTGTGTAACTTCCCAACGCCGGACCACCTTCAGGCGACTTCAGTGGAGCACCGCAGCAGTCGCAACTGTGTGACGACTGGTACGAAATTGCAAACATGCGCATAGCAAGCTCTCCTTTTTAAGCTCGATGTAATTCTTGGCGACAGGTGCTAGTTCAACATGAGCCCGCCTCAGGAGTAGAATCCACCTAGTGAGTTGCGGGTTGCGGTACAGCCCAAACAAGTTGGGGGCTAAGTGTCACAACTACTCTGGTTTCCTGCCTGATTGGGAAGGACTCTGGGCAAGCGTGAAGAACTGCCCGCGGGTCCAGCCATACTTGGCTGCCACCGCATAGAATCTCTCGACTCGCTCTGGCTCACCGGGCGTGTCAACCATGAAGTTTCCAATTGCAGCAGGAGGCAGGAAGATCATCATGCCTCCATCGGTGGAAGCC
>JACQVM010000339.1 GCA_016209785.1 Candidatus Melainabacteria bacterium
ATCTACTGGTTTGAGGAAAGAATAAAAAGCAAAAGTCAACCCAGCTAATGCCAGTACAAGTAAAACGTTGAGGAAAATTAGACTAAATATGATCATTTAGCTTCACCATATTCGTAAAATCCCCTTCCTGTTTTGCGTCCTAGGTGTCCAGCAGCCACTAGCTGTTTGATGAGTGGACAAGGGCGATACTTAGGATCACCAAAACCAGCGGCCATGGTCTCCAGTACATGAAGGCAGATGTCCAAGCCAACAAAATCAGCTAGCGCCAAAGGACCCAGCGGATGGTTATATCCTAGCGTCATACCCAAATCAATTTCCTCAGGGCTTGACAGTCCTTCCAGGAGGGCGAAAGCAGCCTCATTGATGAGCACCATGCCAAGACGGGTGGTGACGAAGCCAGGAAAATCCTTAGAGCCAATGATGACTTTGCCTAAAATTTGCCCAAATTGCCTAATTTTTTCTGCTGTCTCAACAGAGGTATCCAGCCCGGGAATAATCTCTATCAGCTTCATAATATGAGCTGGTGAAAAGAAATGCATGCCAACAAATTGCTTGGAACGCTTGGTAGCGGAAGCTAAAGAAGTAATGGAAAGGGAGGACGTGTTGGAAGCAAATATGGTTTTGGACGGGCAAATCTTATCGAGTAAAGCAAACAACTCCTTTTTTGCTTGTACGTCCTCTGCTATTGCCTCTATGACAAGGTCAGCCTCCGAGGCAACTTTCTCAGAATCAGTAAGCTTTATTTTCTTTAGTGCTAGCGCCAATTGGTCTGGCTGGATAAACCCCTTTTCAACTGAGCCTTTGCCCATTCTTTCCATTGCTGCTTGGGCTTTATCGAGTGAGGCCGGATAGATGTCATAAAGTAAGACGCGAGAGCCGGCTCTAGTTGCTGCCAAATAAGCAATGCCAGATCCCATAAACCCAGCGCCAGCAACAAAAATTGTGGAAAAGGTCATTGAAACCTGCTCCTTGTTTAGAAAAGCAAAAGGCTAGTCTCTTGCCAACCTGTGAGCCCACACCTTTGTAAGACTGGATGATCCTACCACTTGTCGTGGGAAGGACATTTTAATCCAGGCAAAAAAGAGAAATTTACAAGCTTCATAAGCTGAAGAAGAAATGGTCTATAGCTTGCTACGATCCGTGTGTATAGCTAGGCAAAAAGTTGAGACTAATGTTCAAGAAGGTTCTTGTTGCTAATCGTGGGGAAATTGCTGTTCGCGTGAATCAAGCTTGCCGGGAGCTTGATGTTAAGGTAGTGGCTATTTATTCTGAAGCAGACCGTGCGTCCAAGCATGTACAAGTAGCTGATGAAGCTTGGCTCTTGCAAGGGCAGCCAGCCCGTGTTTACCTGGACATTGCTCAGATTATTGACTTGGCTAAGCGTGCTCAAGCAGATGCTATTCATCCCGGATATGGTTTTTTAGCTGAGAATGCTCAGTTGGCACAGGCATGCCAGGATGCTGGAGTTACGTTCGTTGGTCCACAACCTGACGTTATTGCCAAGTTGGGCAGCAAGGTGGAATCCCGACGACTTATGGGTGCTGCCGGCGTGCCAGTAGTGCCTGGTACAGTTGATCCAGTTGATGATTTCCTGGCTGTGAAACAGCTTGGTGCCAAGTATGGCTACCCCATTGCAATCAAGGCCGCTGCTGGTGGTGGTGGCAGAGGGTTGCGTGTAGTGTCCCGTGAGGAGGATGTTGAGCAAGCCTTTGTCGGTGCTCAACGTGAAGGTACAAGCTATTTTGGTAATGGACAGGTGTATGTCGAGAAGTATCTTGATCGCCCTAGACATATTGAAGTACAGATTTTAGCGGATCATCATGGACATGTAGTGCATCTAGGGGAGCGTGATTGCTCGAGCCAGAGACGCCACCAGAAGTTGTTAGAAGAATCCCCTGCTCCTAATCTCGACCCATCTTTGCGCGAGCGTTTGCTTGCAGCAGCAGTACGTGGGGTATCGTCAATTGGCTATACATCTGCAGGAACTGTAGAATGCCTTGTTTCAGGCAGTGACTTTTATTTCCTCGAGGTTAATACAAGGATTCAGGTTGAACATCCAGTAACTGAATTTACAACAGGCATTGATATTGTCAAAGAACAAATACTCATTGCTGCAAATGAGCCACTGTCGATCTGCCAGTCTGATGTCTTGCCGCGAGGGCACGCTATTGAATGTCGTATAAATGCTGAGGATCCATCGAAGAATTTTATTCCTTCGCCCGGGACAATAACTAAATATTGCGAGCCGCAGATGCCTTGGGTTAGGATTGATAGTGCTTGCTATAACGGCTACCAAGTACTACCTTTTTATGATTCTTTGCTTGCAAAACTAATTGTTTGGGGTCGTACAAGAGATGAGGCTATCGCGCGCGTACAACTTGCGTTAGAGGCCTTTGAAATTGAGGGTGTTCATACAACTATCCCGTTCCATTTAATGCTTATGGGTGACAGTCAGTTTCGTTCAGGTAATATTTACACTACCTATGTTGAGTCTGAGTTACGAGCTCGGTGCCTTGAACTTAAGCCCCGTGCCAGCTCTGCTGATATTGCTGTGATAACTACTCAAGACAAGAGCACCACTGCCCGCGCTGAGCATGCTAAATCTCAGTGTGTACGCAAGGGACCTCGTAAATTTGAAATTGAGGTTAATGAGCGTCAATTTAATGTTGCTGTTACAGAGCTTTTAGATCCCGCACATACAAAGTTGGCCAATCCGTCAGCATCTACCCGGTTGCCAGTGTCCCAGGCAACTAAGACCAGGCAATCTGGAGTTAGTCATGGACTGAATCACTCAGGTGAAATTCGCTCGGCAATGCATGGAATTGTTAAAGAGATACTTGTGGGAGAGGGTGATACAGTTAGCTGCGGACAGAAGCTACTTATTCTTGAGGCCATGAAAATG
>JACQVM010000034.1 GCA_016209785.1 Candidatus Melainabacteria bacterium
GCACCAGCAATGCCACAAAGTATCATCACAACAAAGGCTGGCAGCATGAGTGCGGAGACAATGTCGAGTAGGATTTTGTCAATATTCATTTGGCTGTACCTCGTGGAAAACCAACTGCGCTCCACAAGACACAAGCACAAATGCACATCAACAATTATCCACCATCTCACTCAATTCATGAGCTAGCCTTTTAGACAGTAGTTGGTGGCGCCTTTCTTGGTTGTGTGTGTGTGAGTTTTTGCTTGAGCAAAGTGAAACGTATCTGTACCTTAGGCCAAACACATGTTGATCTCCAAGAGTTAATGTAACTTTGGCAGCTACCCCTTAGAGTGTCGTTTTTTCAGGCTATTGACCAATTGACAGAATTTCTTGGTGGAACCACTACTGCCTTTTAACCAGTTATCCAGGCATCTTCAAAGCCTCTATCAGTTCGGCTTTTAGCTTTAAGATTGTGGCTTAAAGCTATGGGATTTTCCCCACCCTTATTGTGTTTAACTGTTAGCACAGCTCTCCTTAATACTCAGTTCAATACCAGAGTTATATGGTGCAAAATCTTCAGTCAGCTCTCACGCCTGCGCTAACCATTAATAGTCACTTGAATATTCTTTACTCTAAGGCTGCGCAACACTACTGTTTCTCGGGTAGGGCTTTTAAGTAAGCTGTGCTTAGAACTTAGCTTCCAGCTTATTTAAAGGACACACACAACCCAGCAACAACAAATTACAAACAAAAGGATAAAGCGCTGCTGAGAGGGGGAACCTGCTGTGCTGCGAATTCGCAGGCAGTTTGGTCAACGCTTTGCTTACAGACTTTCCAAGTCTCCTACGTTGCTTTCTGACCTCAAGCTCTTACGTAAGCGCCACGTCAAAATCCGCAGGGTACGCCACCTCTGGGGAGCCTACAGCGTGAGCACAACCAAGACCATTTACATTGGAGCTGATGGCGCAGTCACTGATCAGTTGCTCCATTTGGCACATGAGGCTTATCACATTCTTTTCGGGGAGACCCCAGAGCCCAGTCCCCGCAGGATGTCCCGTAGGCAATACCTGCGGATGATGCTAGATGAAGAAGCAGATGCCCAGGTGCATGAGCTAAGTGTACTCAAAGAATTCATGCAAGCTGGCTATCACCTTCCTGCGCACAGGAGAGACGATTACCGCCGCTATCGCTTTGGTGGTGGTCGCGCAGCCCTGCGCAAAGCCTTGCTAGCAACTGAAACATACTCTGACGAGCTTTACCCAGCTTTCTATCGCCGCCAATACGACGAGTCTTGCAACTAATTGCCCGCCTAACACCGCCAGCGGCCTAAGCCGGCTGGCCATTCAAGGGAGCAATATGATTAATCACTCGATGCCCTTTTGGGCAGGGTTTGCAGCCCTTGTCATGGTTTTGCTCACACTGGACCTTGGCGTATTCAACAAAAAGGTCCACGCACCTTCCATGAAGGAAGCAGTGCTCCAGAGCCTTTTTTATATCGTGGTGTCGTGTCTGTTTGGTGGTTTTGTTTACTGGCAACTGGGGTACCAGTCAGCGCTCGAGTTCTTCACCGCTTACATCATTGAAGAGTCCATGAGCGTAGACAACTTGTTTATGTTCGTGGTGATCTTTGCTTACTTTAAGGTGCCAGCGGCGTACCATCACAGAGTGCTGTTCTGGGGCGTCATGGGCGCCATCGTCATGCGCTTAGGGTTTATCCTAGCAGGCGCCGCGCTGGTGTCCATGTTTCACCCAGTGCTCTACATCTTTGCTCTGTTTCTGCTGTACCTTGCCTGGAAGATTATGTTTGCTGACGAGAGCGACAGCAAGTACGAAGAAAACCGACTGGTGAAGTTTGTAACTAAACACTTGCCAGTAACCCAGCACTTTGATGGGCATAACTTCATGACCAAGGTTGAGGAGGGCGGCAAGCTTGTCACCAAGCTCACACCACTCTTTTTGGCACTGGTTGCGGTTGAGACCACAGACCTGGTGTTTGCTGCTGACTCTATCCCAGCCTGCTTTGCAGTCTCCAAAGACCCATTCATACTGGTCACCTCAAACGTGTGTGCAGTCCTGGGACTCAGGGCGCTTTATTTCGTGGTTGAGGCACTACTGGCAAAGCTGCCCTACCTCAAGAAAGCACTAGCTGTAATTCTTGCCTTCGTAGGCGTGAAGATGCTTATCGAGGGGGAGCACATCCACATCCCAGGCACTCACATCGACATCCCCTGGTTTAACATCACCATCCCAATTGCCACATCCTTGGCGGTGATTGCCGGTGTGCTTGGTCTGTCTGTGATTGCCTCCTTCATCTGGCCACGCAAAGAAGCAGGCAAGGATGCCCTGAGAAAGCCATAGCAAGATAGCTAGTCAGCCTCTACGTTACGTCTGACCTCAATCAAACAGACACAGGTCATATCAACCAATGTGGCCTCGCCTGCCTTCTACCCCTAAAGCCAATACCACAAAGCGCGGTGCGCAGAAATGGTGATTTGCTATGTCCGCAGGAACTTCTTGCAGCAATGACCCCAGGACTCCTTCCCGTATTCGTTTGGTAACAGCGTTCTCTGTACTGGCTGTTCTTCTAAGCCTGATGTTCTGGATGGTGTTTTGCTCGAGCTCTCGGGCTCAGACTCTACCCGAGTCTGAGCCACTTTCCCTTTACCGCCAAGCGTGGCAGGAAACGTCCAGGAGCATCTACGATCAAGATGGTCTCAACAACTGGAATCGCTGGAAGCATGCTCACGACACGGAGATTGTGACCTGGCAAGACTCTGAGCGCTTCACCAAGGAGATGCTTGATACACTTGGCGATCCACGTACCAAGCTTATGAACCCAGGCGCAGTACGGGCTTTGCTGCACAGAGCCATGGGTACTGCTAGTGGGGTTGGACTTGTGTTTTACGCCTACGGAAGCCCTAGCGGTGTGCTCTTCATGGGCTCTGATCACAGACCAATGCCACAGCACATCAACGGCTATCCCATGGTGGGACGGGTTATTGTCGACAGTCCTGCCCATGCTAGTGGAATTCTGCCCGGCGATGTGATTAAGGAAATTGACGGAAAGTCGGCACTGGGCAAAAGCATGGACGAGCTTAGGAAGCTGCTGTCCGATAGCCAATATACCCATGTGACTCTGGTAATCAATCGAGACGGACAAGAACTCATGGTTGCGCTCGTCCGTGAAGAAATCCATGAGCCACCAGTGGTAGTCAAACAACTAACAGCAGACATTGGCTACATCCGGCTTGAGACTTTCATCCAAAACGATGCCCTTCTGGAGTTCGAGAATGGGCTCAACGAGCTTAGCAACTGCAAGGCCATTGTCGTTGATTTGCGCAGCAACCTGGGTGGCTCAATTGACACTGCATTTGATATCACATCGTTCTTCCTGGACCGCGGGATAATTTGTACGACCTTCTCACGCTCGCCAGGTGATGGATACACTCAAACCAGGTATGAGCTTACACCTGATACCATGAGGGTCATCTGGCCGAACGATAAGCGTGAGGACTCATCCATAGAGCAGGGTAGAGTGCCAGTCTTGTGTGGCGATAAGCCAGTGGTTATTCTCACCAACTGTTACTCAGCTTCTGCCTCGGAGCTCATGACAGGTGCCTTGAAGGACAACAAACGTGTTACGGTGCTTGGCACAACAACCTTGGGAAAGGGCGTTGGTCAGACAATGATTCCGCTGACCAATGGCTACAGACTCTCGGTTACCTCCATGCAGTATCTGACGCCAAATGGCACCTGGCTGGGAGACGCTAAGAACACTGTTGCTTGTGGCATTGCTCCTGATGTTAAGGTACTGCCAAGCCCAGGGCTCATCTACGGCAGCAGCAACGATAACCAGCTCAAGGCAGCCGTAGAGCTTCTTTCTCAGCAGCTTAAGCAGCAGATTCTGGTTATCACACCAACTACCAAGCCCAGCCCCCGCTATCCAAGCGTGCGTCAACACAAGCGCCTGCGTCAAGCTGCGCAATATCGTTGACCCAATACACACACATTAACTCCTGCGCATAGCACACAACCAGTAGAAACAGCAGCTTTCTACCTTCAATTGGCTCAAAACTTGAAAGGAAGGAGTTCCAATGTACATTCTGCTTATTCTTGCAGCAGCTCTCCTAGCTATTTGGTGGCTCAATGACAAAACCGTGTATGTCGGTCAGGCGTCTGCTGTGTCAAACAAGATGAAGCACTACAGTCAGGACAGTCGAACCCTTTTCATCATGCTCGATAACAAACTTCCAAATCCTCGCCACAACTTGCTGGTAGCTACAGTTCCTATTTCCTTGGCCCAACACATTACTGCTCTCAATGCACCCACCGTACCAGTGCGTGTAACTGTGCGCCAGCGCTGGGGCTGTGAGCCTCGCGTCACGGCAGTGCGCCTAGCGTAAAGTCACAGACAGTAGGAAGGACCACGGTTTTGGCCACCGCGCCTTCCTCTGTGAAATTTCTTGCTACATTGGCTAGTATCCAGATTCATTTTTTTGTGTGCTGCAGGATGTCGTGCGGCTATTACAAAGCGTCCACTCCAATCCGTGTTTGTGGTATATAATCTGTGTATTACTTGCTCGTATTACAAAAAGATGCAACAAACAAATGGTAAGCTCGTTTAGATTAACTAAGGAAGAGGAACGGCTCTTGAGCCTTCTGTCCAAGCGTACAGGCAAATCACGATCGGAGGTCGTGAGATTAGCAATAA
>JACQVM010000326.1 GCA_016209785.1 Candidatus Melainabacteria bacterium
CAACAAAGCGGGCGCGACCTAAAAGAGCCACATTATTGCTGTATGTACCGCACGGGGTAAAGTAAATTTCTTCTGAATGGCAATTCAATAGTTGAGCTAATTGCTGTCGAGCAGTACTAATAGCTCTCAATGACTCTTGTCCTGCCGTGTGAATGGATGATGGATTGCCCCATTTTTCTCTAAGATAAGGCAACATGGACTCCACCACTTCTTGCCTAACACAAGTTGTGGCACTATTGTCTAGATATATTGGTTTGGCCATTGTTTCAGTTGGTACTAAATAAGATTACAAAAACCTAGCCCCTTAGCGTAGTAATCCATATTAACTCTATTAACGCTTTGGGGCTCTATAATTCAGTTTTTGGCAACCTCTTTGCTAAGAGATAGGTGTGAGTGCGTCTTGTCATTTTAATTCTTGTTTTTTTGGCAGTCCTGGGTTTAGGGCTTTGCCTTGGTGATATTTGGCTAGCACCGCAAGAGACTTGGGCAGCCATGGTCAGCTCTGCTGATACTTTGGCTGACAGGTCAGGTTTGTCGGAAATTATCTGGCAGATTCGTTTACCCCGCCTTTTGGCGGCGGTAGTAGTAGGTTCTAGCCTGGCTGTTTCTGGATATGTTTTGCAGACGCTTTCGCGCAATCAATTAGCCGATCCTTACCTAACCGGTGTATCGAGTGGAGCAGGACTGGCAGTCGCCATTGCCATTATTTTTGGTGTTGCTTTTGCTTTTGTACCGGCGGCTGCTTTTTTAGGTGGCTTAGCTGCTAGTCTCATTGTTGCCTTGATGTCACGCAGCCCATCAGGACTCTCGGTAACCAGGTTGCTCTTATCTGGTGTGGCACTTTCTGCTATTTGCAGCGGGCTCATTACACTTTTTTTGTTAAATTCAGGCGATCTAGGTCGTTCTCAAGGCTTGTTTTTCTGGCTTGCAGGAGGATTGAGTGGGACTACCTGGAACGAACTTTGTCCAGCCTGTCTTTATAGTGGAGCTGGCTTGGCAACTGTTTTGTTTATGAGCAAGCCTTTAAGGCTCCTTTCACTTGGTCCACAACAAGCTGCCTCCCTTGGGCTTAATGTTGCTAGAACCCAATGGCTGCTTTTGGCATGTTCAGTACTCATGTGTGGTGCGTCTGTTTCTCTGGGAGGGCTGGTGGGCTTTGTAGGGCTTCTTGCACCCCACTTGGCTCGACGTATTTTTGGCAGGGATGAAAGAATACATATAGCTTGCTGTGTTCTGGTGGGTGCCGTCTTGGTTCTTTTAAGTGACCTGGCAGCCCGTTCATTTAGCCAAGGACAGGAACTTCCTTTGGGTACATTGCTTTGTCTTATCGGGGGGCCGTTTTTTCTCTATCTAGTCTCCAAACAGCACGGTGAGGGACTGTAGGAAATGTCACTGATGCAAGATAACAAAGTGCTCCGGTCAAGCAAGCTTACTGTGGGGTGGACAAGGAAAACAGTAGCTACAAATCTAGATATTGAGGTTCCAGCAGGATCCATTTGTGTACTGGCCGGACCAAATGGTTCAGGTAAATCTACAATTCTTAAGGCAATGGCGCGCCAACTGAAACCTTGTGTGGGCAAGGTTTCAGTTGCCCAGGAGGACATCTGGAGCTTGAGTGCAAGAGAGTTTGCCTGTCTGGTGTCTTACGTGCCGCAAACTGTTGAACCTGGTCAAGATCTTACAGTGTCCGAGCTGGTTATGCTGGGACGCAATCCTCACCAGAGGTGGTGGAGCTGGCATATCTCAAACACGGATCAAGAAGTTGTACAAATGTCTCTTGAAAAGACTCATACTTGGGACTTGCGTTACAACTATCTTTCTGAACTATCAGGCGGTGAGCGACAAAGAGCAGCTATTGCCGTGGCGTTGGCTCAACAACCGCGGTTTATGCTTTTAGATGAGCCAACTGCTCACCTTGATTTCAAACATCAGTTGGAGCTGGCTGAGTTGCTAGTTGAATTACGGTGCCACGGCATAGGTATTCTGGTGGTTCTGCATGACTTAAATCTTATGGCTGCCATAGCTGATTACATTTTCTTGCTTAACAAGTCAGATACGCTCCCCAGCCAGATTGTTGCTCATGGTGCCCCACAAGCAGTGCTGGAACCAGGTATTCTCAGGCAAGTATATGATGTTGAGGTGAGTGTTCTCAGCGACTCAGCCACAGGACAGCTGGTTTATGCTACACGTGCTCGACAGGAGAAGCTTCCTTAAGTAGAGCAATGTTGTTCACACTACAGAATTTGGGTAACGTTAAGCAACGCAATTGGCGCTAGAGTTGTATGTTACTTTTGTATTTTAGTAGCCACCACGTCTGCGCTGCCAGCCATGTTGGTAGTTGCCCCGACGTCCACCGTACTGGTTGCCATAGCCACCATATCCTTGGTCACCGTAGGCGCCACCACGATGGTGGTGTCTTCCACTTACAGCCCGGCGAGCAATGTCATAAGCAAAATATGTTTGAGCTCCCCTTAAAATCATGTCAAAAACCTGAGCTCCACGATCAAAGTCGCTTGGATAACAGCCACCTTGAGCAAAACCACTGCCGCCCCAGGTACCGCCTTCATAATAGTTAGGAGGACAGTAGCCACGGCGACTGTAGCCGCCAGAATATTGTTGGTTACCGTATGCATCATATGCACCAGTATTACCATAACCATAATTCCTGCCATCATCATAATAGCCAGAGCGTGTGTAGCCAGGATGGCGACGTTGCTGACGTTGGTAGGCATAATCTTCATAAGAGCCAGATTGTCTATATCGTGGATCTACATATTGATTGTATGAATATTGACGCCCGTAATATTCACGGCGCCCATCTGTCCGCCCCCAGGAACCACCCTGGTTGATATAAACATCACCGTATACAACTAAGTTAATGTTGTCGCCGCCGCCTCTGGACACTTCGTAACGGCGTCCCTGCGAGTTACGGGGATCATATATTTCTTGAGTGAAGCGATCTGGTCCTACAGCATCTTGTTGTTGGCTGCGTTGGTCTGAGCCATCCCACTGGTACATATCGCGACTTTGACCACCTGGCGATTGCCCACGTTGGTTAACATCCGAACCGTCCCACTGGTACAAATCGCGATTGTAATCACTCATGGTCTTACTCCTTTGCTCCTCAGCTTTGTCATGGTTCGTGAGGCTACCAACTAGGTCTATACATACTCCAGGTGAATTGGACGGTCAATGGGAAAATTCCCACTTGTCTGAGGTACAACCAAAGAATCCTTGTGGCAAGTTTCTATCTTTACCTTATCACTGTGAATCTAAGGCAACAAGCGCGGCAAAAAGACCAGAAGCCCTACAATAAGTGATGCAAGC
>JACQVM010000332.1 GCA_016209785.1 Candidatus Melainabacteria bacterium
CATTGATGGTGTGCTGCGATCATGGGACATTGAAAGAGAAAAACAACAACAAAACCAGCAGCCACAACAAAACGATCCTAACCAACTGCCTAAGCGTACCTATCTTATGGAAGATGCCCTAACTGGGCTTAATGGTCAAAAGGCTAATCTAGCTTTTCTTGTGCTTGGCAGCAGAACCGGCACAAATTACTTCATGGGAATGTCTATTCCTGGAATATCAGACGCCGGCAATGGGGACGAAGCATCATCGAAGATCTCCTACACCACCTTAAAATCCATTTTGCACAGCGTCTACAACGGCGTTGATATTTACAAGGACCCATTTGGCTTGGACGATATTAAATCAATGATGTCGCCCTTAACAAATAATGTCGGCATTGTCACAGGCATCCCAGCCTTGAAATCCACCGGCGGCGATACCATGGAGTCCGAGCAAATCGAGCGCCTAGCCAATGGACTTCAAGGGCATGAATTCGGCATGCTGGTGCTTGCTGTGCCTATTCCACAAGCTTTTTTAAGCCGGGAAGAGTTTGCAGTAGTAGATCAAATACAACGTGCTCAAGAAAATGAAGACCCTGAGAAAAAGCGCCGTATTAAGTACTACTTAGAGCTTCAAGATGCATATCTAAAGCACATTCAGTTAGGCACAGCAATTGGCAGTTGGCAGGTTTGTGTTTATTTCTTTGCCTCTGATCGCTCTGTCTTTGTCCGGTTGCAGTCCTTAATCAGAGCCACTTATGTAGACGAAACCAGCCGTCCAACCCCTCTTCGAACTCATGAGATTCGAGGACTTAAGCCACATGTAGAGCAATTTGGGCTATTGCGCAACACCCGTACTGATCAAAATATCCAATCCTTGTTAAGTTATCGTTTCCTCACACCACTTAACTCTAGAATGCTTTCTGCATACATACATCTTCCCAAGAAGGAAATGCCTGGCTTCCGCATAAGACGCTCGGCTGAGTTTAGCTTGGCTAATATTCCACCTAAAAACCCCGATAGAGTCATTGCCGTTGGCAATATTTTAGATCGCGGCGTCGATACAGGTAATCTTTTTTACATAGACGTGGACGCACTGCAAAAGCACACCATCGTATGTGGGGTAACTGGCGGAGGTAAAACCAACACCTGCTTTTACTTACTGAACCAGTTATGGAAATTCAACATCCCATTCATGGTATGCGAGCCAGCCAAATCCGAATATCGGCACATGATGCTTATGTCTGAGACCTTCAAGGGGGTGGGACAGGCATTTTCCTTGGGTGATGAGACGGTGTCACCATTCCGCCTTAACCCATTTCAGATAATGAAGGGAGTAAAAGTACAGACGCACCTTGATGCTCTCAAATCAGTGTTTAACGCTAGCTTTGAGATGTACTCGCCAATGCCCCAGGTTTTAGAGAAAGCACTCAACTCCATTTACGCTGTCCGTGGCTGGGATCTTGTACAAAACAAATGTCGCCGCCTGCCGCCAGGGATGGAGCCAGGAGATCCAGATTGTCCTCCAGAAATCTACCCTACCATGAAGGACTTGTTTGAAATCATTGACCCCACTGTTGAAAGCTTTGGTTATTCTGAGCGCATTGGTCCAGATGTACAAGCAGCACTGAAAGCTCGTATTGGCTCGCTATTGATTGGTGGCAAAGGGCAGATGCTGAACACACGCAAGTCCATTCCACCAGAAATTTTGTTTGGCAGGCCAACAGTAGTTGAGCTTAAGATGGTATCAGAAGACAGCGAGAAGTCATTCCTTATGGGGATGTTGCTTGTCTTC
Source organism: Candidatus Melainabacteria bacterium (assembly GCA_016209785.1). GTDB lineage: Bacteria > Cyanobacteriota > Vampirovibrionia > Obscuribacterales > Obscuribacteraceae > JACQVM01. The sequence continues at coordinate 1,775 of JACQVM010000332.1, forward strand.
CTGTATGAGTATCGCGAAGCGTTAGGACCACACGACCATCTTCAGCACATAATGATCGTCGAAGAAGCTCACCGCCTGCTAAAAAACGTCCCCACAGGTGGCGGTGGTGAGTCCGCCAACCCAGCTGGCAAAGCAGTTGAATTTTTTACCAACATGCTGGCTGAAATCCGGTCGTACGGACAGGGCTTTATCATTGCTGACCAAATTCCCAACAAGCTTGCTCCTGAAGCACTCAAAAACACCAACCTCAAAGTTATGCACCGCATTGTAGCTGTTGACGATCGTGACTCCATGGGCGGTGCCATGAACCTTGATGATGTTCAAAAGCGTCACGTCACAGCCCTGGGCCAAGGACGAGCCGTGGTGTACGCAGAGAAGATGGAGATGCCATACCATCTAGCAATCATTTACGACAAGACTGCTGAGGTGCCACCACCTGAGACACCAGCAGAATCCGATCAAGTTGTCCGAGATGCCATGAAAGGCCTTGATATTGTCAAGTCATTCGACAGACATCTAGGCTGCAAGTTTTGCCTTCATCGATGTGACTCAGCAATTCTTGACACTGCAATTCCAGTGGCTGACGATCCATTGTTCCGCCAAGTGTACAACCGTTATGTTTTGTCTACACTCAAAGACTTAACACAGCTTGTCCACTTCCGGGCACAAATCATCCACGAAATTCAACGTGTAATTGGCGGACGAGCACGCACCGGCAACATAACTGGCATTACCTGGTGCGCGCTTACGCAAGCTACTGAAAGATATTTTGAGCGCAAAGGTGAAGAGAATTATTGGATGTACGATCAGGTACGCGAGCAGCACTTAAGATGGCTCAATCTATTACGACCTGCTTTCCAACCAACTGAGGTTAACCGCCGGCTAGATATTGCTGTGCTCAGACAGTGGCGTGATGACTTCCTTGAGCTTCACAAGCGCGACCAGGGACCATTGCCTACTTGCGGACCATGCACATCTAAATGTCTTTATCGCTTTGAGGTCTCAGAAGTTGTACGTGATCCTAAAATTAAGTTTGACTTCAACTCCTCTATTAACCGCAAGGATACCCCTGCATCAGATTCTGCAGCCTGGTTCTGCCGCCTGCTTACTGAGAGGCTTATTGGACAAGGCGAGGTGGACCTAGCATATTGCTTAGCAGTGCATCTCATTAAAGATCAACAGCTTTCTACCGACGCTCAGCTCGTGCTGCTTCACAAGGTACGCACAGCTCTCGAGAATTTCCAGAAAGAAGGTGAAGAAGGCGAGGAAGCTGCAGCAGGTGGGCAAGAATAAAAGTACAAAGACATGACTGACGAGCCAAAGCCACTTGCCGAGGAGTTAGGTGTTAAAGACCTGAGAGAACTTATTTTTGGCAAGAAAGGCAGATTGTTTTCTGCTGCTGGAAAGCTCTCTCCAATTGCAGAGTTTACAGAACAGCATGTAGTCTTGCACCCGCCAGACAAACCACTTAAAGACGAAGGACCAGCAGAAGACATTGTCTTGCACGTAAGTGAACGTGGTGTGTTACTTGATGATTTAGGAGCCGAAAAGACAATTGCTGGAGCTAAGTTTCGCGGACAGAAGGTCTACTGGCTAGCTGAGCAACAACCAGGCACCACACGGCACTATGCTGGCTGGTTTGACCAGTCCGGCAAGCCTCACTTGCTTTACACAAAAGGTGAGCCACTTACAACAGACATGGCTTATAGATACCGCAACCGTACCCATGACGGCGAGCTTAGTATCTTCGAAGACCTCACAACTGACACAGACACTCAGCCATAACTATCCATTCAAGCCACATGCCGCCTAAAGCTCAGGAAATAGCTGGGAACACCTGTGGCTGTAGCAGCCACACTGCTGGTTATCAAGGGGGGAATAGCATGCAGGATATAACCTTGTCCTTTTACAGCAGCAATAACATCGCCAGAACAGCCAGCCTGGCAAAGCTTTCTTCTTAATCGACAAATGTTTGTCTTAATGACATCGCTGTCAGGAATATCGACTCTCCATACCTCACGATAAAGATCCTTCTGGTCGACAATCACTCCTAACTTATTTACAAGGCAAAGCAGAAGTTTCCATTCTGTTACTGTCAACAGCAACTCGCTGGCGCCCACGTAACACTTATTGCGGCTTAAATCTATATGCAGCACCGAGGAGTCCAGTCTAATTGTTTTTGTTAATGCTTGGTGGCTTTTAAGAAGCGTATTAATCCTAGCAATAAGTTCACGATGACTATGTGACTTTTGCAAGTAATCCTGAGCACCCCGGGACAACGCATTCACTACTTCTTGGTCTGAGCTGCTAAAAGCTGTAAGAATAAGAGTCGGAATTGCATACGTCTTGGAAATCTTTTCGCACAAGTCAACACCATCAGCATCCGGCAATCTCCTGTCTATGACAGCCAGACATGGCACACTGGCACTCAACTTCTCCAAGGCTTGCGCTGCTGTATATGCAATGTCAACGGTAAAATTAGCCTTCCTAAGGGAAAACGCAATAAGCTCAGCTTGGTCAGGCTCGTCTTCAACTAGCAGTATTGAGTACATAAGTCCTTGCAGTTCTATTAATCCGACAACTTCCTGCCAGCCAGGAACTTTTGGCAATAATCCTGCCAGTTTGAAGTTAAATCATTGTCGGCAAGCTCCTGCACCGAACTTGGTGGCAAATCAATGCGCACAGTCTTTTGCTTGCCATTTAGCGAAAACTCATGCCGCAAAGAAACATCATCATAAATTTCATACATTACCACCGGCATCCAGGCATTAAGGTGCTGGACCTCAAGCCGCGATTTCAACCCAGCATCGAGCGCACCCTGTCCGGTCGATTTAACCAACCGACAAGCCTCACTTAACTCTTCAATTAGATTGTTAACAGCTCTTTGCTCCAGGTCCGGCTTACTGTCCGACATGGCAGGTGCTGCATCAACCTGCGGTACTGGCACGGAAGCAGTTGGTAAAGAAGGTTCTGCTACAGAAGGTGTTTGCCCAAAAGCAGCCAGGATATGCCGTGTAAAACTATCGTCATCATCTGCAGGCATTGCTACAGTTTGCTCTATAGAAATCTCCTTGGGTGGGAGCTTCTCCTTTGCTGACTGGACAGGCACTAAGCCGGCGGCAGCTAACACAACGCTGGCAGCATCTTCTGCATCATAAAACGACGCTACACGATGTTCTTGTCCTGACGATGGCACCTCTGCTTGCACCACAGGCGAAGGCACTTCTGTTACTGAACCACCGGGGGATGCATCAAAAACAGGGCTAGACATATTTTGATCCGGCTTCACCACCTCAGATTTCTCACCCTTTGATGTGCCTTTTCGAGGCCTTCGCACACTCTTAGCACCAGACTCATCTTTATCTTCTCGTTGAAGAAACTCAGCAACTTCCCCAGGCGTTGGAATCTCGACTACAGTACCTCGCTTAAGAGCTGCTGTCGGAGCACCCTTGCTATCTGTTGATGTCGACAGCTCGTTGATTTCAGCTATCAGTTTCCACAGTGTGACATCACGCAAGGCTGGGTGTTTCATGGCTACAGACTTAAGCGTGTCGCCCAGCCTTACAGTGTACTTAATACGCCCGCTGTCGTCTTTTTTCTTGCTAGTAGGTCCAAGCATGCTTTCAATATTGGCGTGCTTGGCCTCAGCCACAGCGGCTGCTGCCGCGGCACCATCTATGGAGGAGGCGGCTGTTTCCTTGCCAGACAATACATCAGGCTCTCCGCCAGACACCTGAGCGGCTGGTACGTCAGCTACCTTCTGCTCAGTGTCCACCCTCGGCTCGCTCGCACCCTCGCCAGATGCCTTTGAGGTGGCTGACTGCGCGCTAGCTTCAGCTCTGTAGTCTTCAGGACGCCCACCAAACACAGCGGCAAGCTCTTCTTCAGGTGACTTGTACTGACTTGCATATTCAAATTTTGTTGTCAGTCCACCAAAGATACGTCCTCGAAACTCTTTAATGTCTTCGGAATTAGGCAGCCAGAGGACCATCTTAGGTTTCAGATCAACAATCTGTTTGCCTTTCTGTGATCTAACTGGAACGGCCGACGGGCACAATATTCCGGTCCGCTGTGCTGGGATTACTGACAACGACCCTCCAAACGAAGGGCAGGCACCCACAC
>JACQVM010000340.1 GCA_016209785.1 Candidatus Melainabacteria bacterium
GTGTACCTTCAAGAATTTCTACTTGCACATTCTGGTGGCGACTCATGATGCCAGTCTTACTTACAAGCTCCTGATCAACATAGTCAGGAGAAACTGATTTGACCTTTCCAACTACAAAAGTTTCTTCAATCTTGTGAGGCAAAGTGTTAATCTTTAGAGCGTCTGCTGCCTCCACAGAACACATGCCCCACCAGCTCATCGTAGCGGCACCAGCAATGATGATAGTAATCACCACCGGCAGCGCAACATAAGTAGCTTGAAAGCCACACAAACTCAAGAAATCCAATCTCGGCTTACCAATCATCAGTCCTTTCCTTGAAGAACTTAGGTCAGTTCTAAGTTGAGCTGCATTGACGGTATTGGCCGATTGAGGTGCTTGTAGGCTATCGGCGTAGCAACTCTTCCACGTGGCGTTCTTTGAACAAACCCTTTTTGAATCAAAAACGGCTCATATACGTCCTCCAGGGTATCGCTATCTTCTCCCAAAGTAGCCGCTATGGTGTCGATGCCCACTGGTCCACCGCTATATGTATCTATGAGAATTTCGAGCAATCGACGATCGGTTGGATCCAACCCTATCGCATCCACTTGATACGCCTCAAGAGCCTCTGCAGCCAGAGCATCATCAACCGGAGAGATTCCTTTATATTGAGAGAAGTCTCGAACAAGCCGAACCAAGCGATTAGCTATTCGTGGGGTACCACGCCCACGTAAGGCAATAATTTTGACAGCTTCTTCCTTGACTTGCACACCTAAAAGTGAAGCTGTTCGCCGAACAATCATCCCCAGCTCTTCGTCTGAGTAAAACTCCAGGCGGCACACAAATCCAAATCTATCCCTGAGCGCATTAGAAACCATCCCTGCCTTGGTAGTAGCCCCAATTAAAGTAAACTTAGGCAGGGGAAGGCGCATGGTACGGGTAGCCTGTCCTTTGCCAGAAGTAAGGTCAATGACAAAATCTTCCATAGCTGGATACAGCAATTCTTCAGCAACCCGACTTAAGCGATGAATCTCATCAATGAAAAGAACATCTCCAACTTCTAGCTGGTGAACAAGCCCAATGATATCTCGAGGACGTTCTAGCCCAGGGCCTGTGGTCATAAAAATCTTAGCACCCATTTCATGAGCCACTACATGAGCCAATGTGGTCTTGCCCAAGCCAGGCGGACCATAAAGCAACACATGATCTAATGCCTCGGAGCGCGTCTTAGCTGCTGCAATGGACATTTCAAAGATGGACTTAAGCCTAGATTGTCCAATATAGTCCCTTAAAATCTGAGGTCTCAAGGACAATTCAAGATTTTGATCCAAGCGGGACTGTTTATCAGACAGAACTTCCAGGCGGCGCGGCTTATTGTCCCGTGAACTTTTAGAAACAGTTCCTGTACCCTGGCTCCCTTGCCCGGGGTCATCTAAACTCTCGGAAAAGCTTGGAATAATGGTCATTGGCTTATTATTACAGGATGATCCTTGCCTTAGATGAAATCAAGTCAAGGTGTACCAAGAGTTGCCAATCATATAATGGCGCTATGACTTATGATATGGCAATTCAGCCAATATTTATCAACGCAGCACCTCCAGCAGAAGCTTCGACAGCATGCCGGACTGATGTGTCTGTAATTATCCCGGTACACAACGAGGAAGAAAATCTAGAGCCCTTATATGAACAAACATCCCAGGCACTTACAGCCCTCGGCAGGACCTGGGAGCTTATCGTCATTGATGATGGAGCCAATGATTTCTCCTAGGGCAAGCTAGAGAAGTTAGCTGGGCTAGACAGCCGTGTCAAAATTGTACGTTTTGTAAGAAATTTTGGGCAAACAGCAGCCCTTGCTGCCGGTATTGATTGTGCCTCTGGCAAGATTGTTGTACCAATGGATGCAGACTTACAAAACGATCCCTCTGACATTAAGATCCTGCTCGATAAGCTAGATGAAGGCTATGATGTTGTGAGCGGTTGGCGAAAAGATCGGCAAGATGAGCTTTTTACAAGGCTTATTCCTTCCTGGACTGCCAACAAACTAATTTCTCTTATAAGCGGTGTCAGGCTGCATGATTATGGTTGCTCCTTGAAGGCTTATCGGGCAGAAGTCATTAAGGACATCCGTCTATATGGTGAGATGCACAGATTTGTACCTATATATGCAACCTGGATGGGAGCCCGCGTTACTGAAATGCCGGTGAACCATCAAGCCCGCCGGTTTGGCAAATCCAAATATGGAATCTCAAGAACTTTTAAGGTAGTTCTAGACCTAATTACTGTGAAGTTTCTGTCGACATACGCCACCAAGCCAATTTATGTCTTCGGGGCTGCAGGACTTTGGTCCCTTGCAACTTCATTGGCTGCTTTTGTCTGGATGATAATCCTAAAATACTGCTACCAAACCACCTTTGTACAAACTCCGCTGCCAGTGCTCGTAGCTATGTTCTTTATGCTGGGTGTGCAATTTATACTGATGGGGCTTTTAGCTGAGATTCTCATGCGCACCTACCACGAATCCCAAGGCAAGCGAACCTATGTAGTGAAAGCCACATTGAACTTGCCCAAGAGTCCCCTGCTTGAAACAAGGAACCAAACCATCACTAGTTAGACTGCTGAAGGCGCTAAGATGGGGAAAAGAGAATACTGCCAAGCCGTTGCCGCCAGGGCACGCAGGATGAAGCAAGAATGACGGTTCACACAAAGGGTTTCAAACAACACTCATGATATCCGAGACAAGGGGCAAGACCTATCTCGAGCGCCAGCAAATGGGAACTGTCCTAGTTTTGTGGCTTTTAGTCGCTCTAGCAGGTTATGTTGGACTACTCCTGGCACTAGGAGCACCACACCTAGCTGGCAATCCACTCCAGGCCGGGCAAACTGCACCATTAGACCTGGTTGCTACAAAACAAGCAGTAGTGATAGACGAGGTTCAAACCCGACAACTGAGGCAAGAAGCCCAAGAGGAAGTTCTTCCAGTATTTAAGCGCAATCACAAGCTGGATGCATTGATGCTCAGCAATCTCCAGAATCGCTTAGACCAGGTTGTGAATCTTCAAAAGGCTTTAGGGTTACCATTCTCAAAAACCTTTAGACTCTCAGCACGCGAGCAACTGTACCTCCTGGAATGCCCTAATGAGGCCTGGCACAGGCTAACCACAGCTTTAGGAGTACACAAGACCGACTGGGAATCAAAAACTTCAGTACGACCTGAAGTAGAGGTCTCTATTGTCTCTAAGCTTCACAAGCTAAACCCCATACCTGGCCATTCATCTTCTTATGCTTTATCACAGCTTACAATTATTGAACAGACACGGGAGATCTACCATCGGCTGGTACCAAACCCAACACCATTAGATCATGATCTGCTTAGTCTTGCAACTGCCATAGATCCCCAGGAGTGGTTCTCAGTTGACAGTACAGCCAACCAAGTAACCCAAAAGCTGCTTCAACTTGGCCCGTTGTTTCCAGACAGTGCACGAACAGATTGGGAACAAACTGTCTTTGAGTTTTTGCCAGACAAATGGAACGAGACAGTCCGTCTGACAGCCGCACGTGTCATAGCATCTGCACTGCAACCCAATGTAGTGATTGACTCCGAAGCAACCAGAGTTAAAGCACAAGCCTTCACAGCCAAGGTAAAACCTGTACTCAGAGAAATCTATGTTGGCCAAGTAATTGTCCCTAAAGGGTCTGTTATATCAGCAGATGATGTTCTTACACTCAAAGCAACAGGCATCACCCATACCCGGAACTGGAACTTAATTCTAAGCCTGGCTTTGTCCTTGCTGGCTGCATTTGCTCTTGTTGGAGTATTCCTCCACACCTACGAACCAAAGCATTTGTTCTCCCCTGCTGCTACTGGACTTATGTTCACAGTATCAGTGGTGACATGTGGAATTGCTTCTTTTGCTGGACACGAATACCCACAGTTTGTTCCTGTGCCTGCCGCAGCTCTTGTACTTACAATCTTCTTTGGCTCTCGTGTTGCCGTCATCTTAACGTTACTTCTTGTGACCTTTTTGATGGTAGATGACCTTGTTGGCTTTAGCCACCTCATAGCCCTAGGCACTGCATCTGCTGCAGCTATTGGCGCCAACATACGGCAACGCCGAGCTCTTATGCTGAGGGGATTCCTTATTGGGGTGCTTCAAGCAATTGGTTACGTTTTAGCTATAATCCTAACTCAATCTGCTGGCTCTGTTGCAGAGATAGGACGTGAACTTGCATTGCAGTTTTTAGGAGGCTTGTCATCCTGCATTGTAGCCATCGGTAGTTTACCCTTCCTCGAAAACATTTTTGGCATGGTGACACCTTATCGTCTTGCAGAGCTAACCGACGCGACACAACCTCTCCTGCGCCGTTTAGAAGATGCTGCTCCCGGCACCTATCAGCACAGCCTTGCTGTCGCTAATCTAGCGGAAGCTGGCGCGCGAGCTGTCGGCGGTGATGTAAACCTTGTAAGGGCAGGCGCTTTGTATCATGACATCGGCAAGTTAGTTAGGCCAAGGTTTTTTATTGAAAATCAACTCGGGGACAAAAACCCACATGACACCATGTCCCCCGAGGAAAGTCGTGATCGTGTGTTAGCACACGTTACTGATGGGCTTAATCTAGCACGGAAGTACGATGTACCAAAGGTCGTCCAAGACTTTATTCCCCAGCATCAGGGAACAACTCTTATGGCATATTTCTATCACAAAGCTTGCCTGAGGGATGGGTTTGAAAATGTAGACTCGGACTTTTATCGCTATCCTGGACCCAAACCCCAGTCTAAAGAAACTGCCATAGTCATGCTTGCTGATGTATCCGAGGCAGTCACTCACAGTTTGAAGGATCCTACACAAGAAGAAGTCGAAGCAACAATAAGTACAGTCTTCAAGGCACGTATGGATGATGGGCAATTCTCGGAAAGTAGTCTAACTGCCCTAGATCTAGAACGGGTAAAAAAGGCTTTTGTGCGTGTTTGGCGTACCTTACATCACGAACGTCTCAAGTATCCGTCTACTACCACAGGCAAGATGCCGGTACCACCAGAGCTACCTCCCAGCCCCAAAACGTCTACAATAAGCCAGTCTTCTTAAGCTTCAATCTTTGAGCTGATAAAAGGTAATTGCTGTTTGTCCATACAGCCGTCTATCAAAGGCAGTTAACGTACTTAATTCCTCAGCAAGAAGCATGGCTCTGGAATGCTCAATTGCCAGTATGCCATCCTGCTTAAGCAATTTATGGCGGTCAACACCACCTAAGATGCTTAATGCCAGGCGACTTTGATAAGGCGGATCGGCAAAGACAACATCAAACATTTCACAATTCAGGGCAGGCAGAACCTTGCAAACATCACCACATATGACCTCAGCCTTATAGCCAAACCTGGCCAGGTTTACCTCAATTGCCCTGGTCAGCCTCCTGCTTTCCTCTATGGCCACCAGTCCTTCTGCTCCACGGCTCAGTGCCTCTATCCCCATAATTCCGCTACCGGCAAACAAATCAAGAAAGCGAGCGCCAACTATCTTGTGACCAAGAATGTTAAAAAAAGCCTGGCGGATTTTAGAGGCAGTCGGTCGCACTTTCTCCCCATCAGGAGCAGCAATGACACGTCCTTTTGACCGGCCACCAGTTATTCTCACAAGCTCCTCAAGACCACAGAACTACGACCAACTACATGCTCAGACACGCAAAATGCCATGGTAACATGACAATTGCTCTCCAAATTACCTTAACTGTGTGCCTTGATGACAGCACGACGCATCGCAAGAGAATTAGCAGTAATTGTGCTCCCGCAGCTTCCTAGGGATAAAGCCAAGCTGGAGAAAGTTGAACTTGGTTCTCTGGTAGCCAAGGCAGTCCAGATGCTAGTTGACTATGCCAGACAAAGCTTGGCAGACGCTGAGGCACTGCTAACAAGATCTGAACAGCAAGTACTAAATATTGAGCTGGAGCATCCCGCCAATCAAGACAACGTAGAAACCCTGGCTCCCGTACCACTGACCTCTGATGAGGTGAGAATACAACTTGGACTTGTTGAGCGAGCCCTGCATCTGGTTAATGAGGCGCTGGACATACCTGACATAGCACTACAAAGCGGTTATTCCCACACAAAGGTTGTCTGCACTAAATGCTCCTATGAAAATGCACATCCTTCAGAGCGCGTCGACAGCACCGAAGTTCGAGAGTTTCTTTATCGGCTCGTGGATACCTACGTTCAAAATCGCGTGCAGATAGATGATTTCATACGTCATGCCAAAGCCAAATGGAAGATAGAGCGAATGGTGAGCATTGATCGTGACATCCTGAGGCTGGCCTGCGCAGAAGCATACTTTCTGAAAGATATCCCAATCAGGGTATGCATTAATGAGGCAGTTGAGCTTTCGCACACATTTGCTGATGAAAGAGCTGCAAAATTTATCAATGGAATCCTAGGAGATTTAGCTTGTGAGGCAGAACATTTTAGACGTACCGGTGAGGTCCCCTCACGAGCCCCAGACACAGATACCACCGAAATTCCTGTAGGGACAAGCACAGAACAATAATGGTTATGAATGAGCAAGGTGAGCCCAAGCAAACAAACTGGTGGGGCAGCACACTATCTAAGCTAAAGTCTGCCTTAGCAAAAACAAGAGAGGCTGTTGTTGACTCAGTCATAGAGCGTCAGATAGAACTCCCTCAATTACCTCAAGATATAGTCCTGGAAGCTCCGGTTGAAGCAACCTCAGTATCTATTGTTACTTCACCACTGCCACGGCCAATTGATGAAGATTATCTAGAAGAACTAGAAGAAAAGCTCATCAAGGCTGACTTAGGGGTGTCAACCACCGAGCTGCTAGTAAAGGACCTGCGCCGAGAAGCAAAACAAAAGGGATGGAACTCGCATGATGTAGAAGCTTTCTTGAAGAAAGAGTTTGAGTCAATTCTCAGGTCTGCACCACAGTCCAAGCTAAACATCAAGCCAGGAGCACTCTCGCTTGTTTTAGTAACTGGCGTAAATGGCACGGGCAAAACAACAAGCATTGGCAAACTTTGCTGGCGGCTTAAGACAGAAGGCAACAAAGTACTTGTAGCTGCTGGCGATACTTTCCGTGCTGCTGCTGAATCGCAATTGGAAATCTGGGCTCAACGGGCAGGCGTCGATATAGTTCGCCTAGCCGACGGTACAGATCCTGGAGCAGTAGTTTTTCAGGCAATACAGAAAGCTAGAAACGAGCACTACAATGTCCTTATCATCGACACTGCCGGACGCTTGCACAACAAAGCAAATCTTATGGCTGAGCTTAAGAAAATTAGGGCAGTTATCGACAAACACGCTTCGGACCTGCCGCTCGAGTCTTTGCTGGTCATTGATGCATCCACGGGCCAAAATGGACTGAAGCAAGCAAAGGTGTTTACAGAGATTTGCCCACTGACAGGAGTTGTCTTAACCAAGCTTGACGGCACCGCCAAAGGTGGCATTGTCTTCAGCATTTCCAGAGACTTGAAGATTCCCGTCAAGCTTGTGGGATTGGGTGAACAAATTGATGATTTGCGTGATTTTGAGCCAGAGCTGTTCGTAGAAGCTTTGTTCTAACATAAGCGTTGTGCGGCTCCTGGACGCATTGGACTATATAGACTGGTCTCAAGATACCCCTTCAACAATTTGAGACGGGAACCTCCCGCATCCATGCCTCCAGCGTGGACACGGTGTCGTGCATCAGAGGCTGACTACATTAATTCTCCCAATACGGGCCATCTCCCCTGGTCATTATTCTCCCATTATGGGAGAATAATAAAAAACTGAGAAGAGTCCATGAAAGTTAATCACTGGGGACGCGCCCGACAGTTTATCAAGGAGCACCCAGACGCTGAAAGCCCCCTTCGGCTATGGAAGCGAACGGTAATTGACTCAAAATGGTCCAACTTCCCAGATGTCAAACGTACGTTCAACACTGCTGACTGGTTTGAAGGTGCCATTATCTTCAACATTGCTGGCAACAATATTAGACTCATTGCAGTTTGCCGATTTGATTTGAGCAGACTCTATATCGATAAGGTGATGACCCATAAGGAATACTTATCGACACGAGGCTGATTGAATGAATGGAATTAATCCCAGAAGCCCTCCGCTTTCTGTCCCCGCGTAAAAGACTCATTGAGTCCGCCCGCGCCGTCAGTAAGCAATGAAAA
>JACQVM010000334.1 GCA_016209785.1 Candidatus Melainabacteria bacterium
GACAATCCTTTCTGCTGTACTGCCAAGCAAGGCACCCCAAATGCTAGAGTGCCCTGTATCGCCAACAACAAGCAAATCAGCTCTTGCCTTCTTGACATAATCCACCATGGCATGTACAGAATCTCCTTCACATATGGCTGTAATAATGCTTAACCCCACACTTCCCGCAAATGCTTTTGCCTCAGAATGTACTAGCTCTAAGTTTTCTCTTGCTGTCTTTTCAGCAGCAAGAATTTCTAGCGCACTTAAGGATGGCTTAACTGGTTCCTGAATTGAGACAACATGAAGCGTAGCCCTGTATGCCTGTGCTAGAGTCACAGCGTCCTTAAAGGCCTTCCACGAGCTATCCGATCCATCGAGCCCTACAGCAATTAATTTAGCCATATATACACCCTCAGCTATTTGCTGCTATTTACCTTCCAAATGTCAACATGATTCTTGCGTGCAATTCGCTCATTAGCCTTCAGAATCTCCAGGCAACACAGTATGACGTTCGTGCTCAAATTGCACAATTGCTTCAATAGCTTCCTCTGAATGATCGAAGCAATTCTCCATGGCAATCTTGTGAATCACACCAACATCCTCCAGCGTCTGCCTAACTGGTCCATGCAAACCAGTAAATAGAACCTTAACCCCACTAGACTCCCATTTTTCGATAGCCTCCTCTAATGCATAAGCCCCTGTTTGGTCAACAATGGAAACATTGGAAAAACGCAGAATGATATAGCGTGCTTGTCCGAACTCATCTACTACTTGGGTAAAATTCTTCACCTCGCCAAAGAAAAGAGGACCGTTAAAAGTATAAAAGTAAATCGAGCTCCTAAGATCAGATGTCAGAGTCTGCGATACTTGATGCAAATGTTCTAAACTTTCCAGAGTATCAATCTTGCATAACTTAGCATCACTTAGTCTTTTGGCAAACAGCGTACAAGCCAGAGCTACACCAACACCCACAGCAATAATCAAATCCACAAAGACAGTCAGAAAGTACACCATGAGCATAACAGCAACATCTTCTCGAGGAGCTTTACGCATGCTCCTCAACCCACGATAGTCCATGATACTGATTCCAACACTTATCAAAACACCGGCCAGGCATGCAAGTGGGATTTGTCCGGCCACTGGACCCAATCCAACTAGCACCGCCAGAAGAATCAGACCATGGATCACTCCCGCCAGCCGAGTTCGCCCTCCACTTCTCACATTAACCACACTACGCATCGTGGCTCCAGCTCCAGGTAAAGCTCCAATAAGCCCACAGGACATGTTGCCAATCCCCTGTCCAATGAGTTCCTGATTACTGTTGTGTCTGGTCTTGGCAATCTTATCCACCACAACCGACGTCAACAAAGAATCGATGCTACCCAAAACAGCTAGAGAAATGGCATTGCTGAGGACTATATGTAAATCGGTTAGCTTAATCATCGGGAGCAAAGGCACAGGCAATTTAGAAGGAATCTCACCAATTACTGCCGTATCAAGCTTAAGCCAAACGTTTAACATACTGCCTACTGCCAAAGCAAAAAGCATTGCCGGCAAACGCTGAGATACACGCGGCAACACGTAAATTATGGCTAGTGTGATTGTTCCTATCATCAAAGCATTCATATTAGGGTGCAACAACAACTCAGGAATCGATTGCAGCGCTGCCAAAAGATCCCCACTGGCACTAAGCCCAAACAACGGTCTTAATTGAAGGAGGATAATAATGGTGCCAATGCCAGTCATGAAACCTGAAATGACCGGATAAGGAATGTAATGAATGAGTTGCCCTGCACGCATGTAACCCAAGAGTATTTGTAGAAGTCCGCCTGCAAACACAGCCGCAAACACCAACTCTGGGCGTGTAGGGTTTGCCGCAAACATTGCTGCTATAACCACGGTCATTGGTCCGGTTGGTCCCGATATCTGTCCAGGTGTCCCGCCGAGGAGCGCAGCAAGAATGCCACAGGCAATGGCACCATACAGTCCTGCCTGTGCACCCAGCCCAGTTGCTACACCAAAGGCAAGAGCAATGGGGAGTGCCACTATGGCCGAGGTTAGTCCTCCAATTAAATCCCCAGCACAATTGCTGAAATACTTATCCTTAATTATCTTAAGTACTGTTCCTGTCATGACCACTTAAGCCCGACATCTAATTTGGCAAATAAGCAAGGCTTATACCTTTCAGGTTTCTCCTAAGAACTTAGTACCCTCAAGGTTGGCTCCCTCCCAATTGGCCCCATCAACATTAGCCATCTTAAGGCAAGCCCCCTTAAGATTACTCCTGGCAAGTATGGCATTCCCTAGATAAGCTCCATCAAGTCTAGCATTCTCGAGATTGGCGTTTGTCAGGTTCGTTGTATCTAAGTAGGCATAAGCAAGATTTGCCCCAGCAAGGTTTGCTCCTTCACAAGTTGCTTGACTCAGCTCTGCTTGCTTAAGATCAGCTCCTTTCAGATTGACATTTTCTAAACGGGCCTGTCCTAAACGTGCACCTTGGAGATTGGCATCCTCTAGGTTGGCTGAGACAAGATTTGCTTTGCTAAGACGTGCTCCTTCTAAGTTTGCTCCTTCTAGATTGGCTCCTTCCAACTGTGCCTCCATGAGGTCTGACCGTGCAAGCTGTGCCTTCTTAAGACATGAGCCTCTAAGGTTGACTTTACACAGGCTTGCCCCCTCCAAATATGCTCCTTCAAAACATGCTCCTTTTAGTTTTGCCCCTTGTAAATTCACCTGGGTGAGACTGGTCATTTTTAAATTTGCTCGCTGGAGGTTAGCACCTTTGACGGTTGCTTCCTTAAGGTTGGCCAAATACAAATCTGCTTCCATGAGATTTGCTAGTTCAAGGTTGGCACCACGAAGATGAGCCCGCTGAAGTTTGGCACCTTGAAGAATTGCTTTGTGCAGGCTTACACCTTGCAATTGTGCTTGCTCAAGGTTAGCACCTTTTAAATCTGCTTCCTCCAAATTGGCCCCTATCAAATTTGCCCCTCGAAGATCAGCTCCACTAAGGTCCTTGCCACTAAGGTTCACTCCTCTCAAATCAGCTTCTCGCAGTAAATTAGAACCCTTAAGATATATGCGTCTCAAGTCTATTCCCCGGAGATCAGCACCTCTAAAATCTCGTCCACTGTCCTTGGCTTTGCCTGCTATCTCTGCTGATTCACAGCCGGTAGAAACTGCAGACAGTGCGTAAGACAATACACGTTGGGTCTCAATTCTCAAGCTCTGCACAACCCTGGTCCTATCATGACCTACTGTTATAACATAGCCAACATAGCCATCCAAAAACACACACCCTGGCTCATAAAATGTTGCTGCATAAGATTCAGGCAATTCACTTTCAAAGACATGACTGAGGGTATTTTCAAACAGTTCGGCACACAGACGCTGCCCTGGTCCAATTGGC
>JACQVM010000328.1 GCA_016209785.1 Candidatus Melainabacteria bacterium
CAAAGGTGCGCGCTACCCCTGCGCCACGTCCCGGCAAGCATATTATAGCGTCCTGCTATTATGGAGCTTGGTATGTAACCTTCCACAATGGTACCTTAGCTTCATTTGCAGATTGAACTTAGCGAGCTTTTCCCTTTTAAACTGGATAGTTTCCAATTAGAGGCCATTGGTCACCTTACGGAAGGCAAAAGTGTTGTTGTTAGTGCGCCTACTGGATCAGGCAAGACAGTTATTGCTGAGTATGCTGTAGAGACGGCGCTGCGCTCAAACAAGCGATGCTATTACACAACTCCATTAAAAGCACTCTCAAATCAAAAGTTTTCTGACTTGCGCCAAAAGTATGGTGAGGACAAGGTAGGACTATTAACAGGAGACATTTCTATCAATCGGGAAGCAGGGGTGGTTGTGATGACCACTGAAGTCTTCCGGAACATGCTTTATGGCACCATCCTTGGTGATGTCCGCCGCAACCTCCACGAGGTCTCATTTGTAATTCTTGATGAATGCCACTACATGAATGATGCTGAACGGGGCACGGTGTGGGAAGAGTCAATAATTTATGCGCCTGCCGATGTTCAACTTGTGGCGCTGTCGGCCACAATTGCAAATGCTCAAGAGCTAACTCAATGGATTGATGAAACTCATGGGCCGACAGCGTTAGTGCAATCTACGTTTCGACCGGTACCACTGAGGTTTTACTATTTTGGAGATCGACGCATTTACCCTTTGCTAAGTCCAGGACGACTAGTAAACGGACAGTTAATTTCCCGGTTTGGTGGTAAGCAACGCTTTGCCAAGACAAACAAACGTCGACTATTAGGTGCTGCTTTGCCTGGACCAGCTGATGTCTTGGCAGTTTTATCGTCCAGAAATATGTTGCCTGCAATCCACTTTCTTTTCTCCAGGCGTGGTTGTGAGGAAGCTATGCTTAAGGCACGTGGAATACCACTGTTACATGCAGAAGAAGAACAAGAACTGAAGCAAAAGATTGAGGAATTTGTCAGCGCTAACCCAAATCTCAAAAGCCATCCTCATCTGCCATATCTATATGAGGGTATGTCAGTGCACCATGCCGGGATGCTTCCTAGTTGGAAGGCTATGGTGGAAAAACTCTTTCAACAAGGTCTGCTGAAGATAGTTTTTGCTACCGAGACGCTAGCTGCTGGGATTAATATGCCTGCTCGTTCAACCATTATTAGCTCTCTTACCAAGCGTGATGATGAAGGACATCGAAATCTTACTGCCTCTGAGTTTTTGCAAATGTCGGGTCGAGCAGGCCGTAGAGGTATGGATGAGGTAGGGCATGTGATTGTATTGCATCATCCTTTCGAGTCAGTAGAAGACGCAGCTAAGCTTGCCACTGCACCAGCAGATCCTTTGTCCAGCCGCTTTGCACCCTCGTACGCCATGGTGCTCAATTTGCTTGAGCGACATACACGAGACGAGACTAAGGAGCTTATTGAGCGTAGTTTCGGGCAATTCTTACTTAATCAAGCTCTTGAGCCATTGTTTGCTCAACAGATGAACTGGCAGGCAGAGTTTGATAGATTATCACGCCCTTTATGCCCTGAAGAAATTGGCGATTTGCGACTCTATGGGCGCCGACTTGAGGCGGTGCGTACAAAACACAAGCAGCTCAAGTTGACCGAGCGTGGGCTGGCTAACAGTAAAACCAGTCAAGACAGTGCAGCTTGTGAGGCACTTGGTCTTTTGCGCCAAGAGATTAAGGTTATGCTTGAGGAAGCATATAGCATGCCCTGCCATGGCTGTCCCGTAAAGACACCTTGCAGCAAGCAAAATGAGCGTGTTGCTCACCTTAGTACAAGGCTTAAGGAGCTGGCCAAGAGAATTAGTCGGGAGTCGGGGAAATATTGGCGGACCTTTGAGGCTCTCAGTAACATTTTGCGCCTTAGTGGCTATCTTATGGGTGACACACCGACAAAACTAGGGCGGATGGCTTCTGGAATCCGAGGTACTAATGAGCTTTTTCTTTGTGAGGTAGCTGCCAGCGGTTGTCTCAATAGCTTAAATGCTTGTGAACTTGCTGCAGTGTTAACTGCTCTTGTGGGCGAGGAGGCAAGGAGTCATGAAAGCATTCGTTGTCGTGTTAGCCCACATGTAGACATGGTGCTAGACGAGATACATCACATTGGACGAAAAGTCTGGCGTCTTCAGAGGGATTTCGAGGTGGAGATACCTGTTACGTACAGTGGAGCATTATCTGGACTTACAGAATTGTGGGCAACTGGTGCTACTTGGGATGATATTCGTGCTGTCACAACAGCAGATGAGGGTGATGTAGTACGCTCTTTACGCCGAACTTTAGACCTTTGTCGACAGTTTATTAGAGCACCTGAGGTGCCGGACAAGCTGGTAAACCTGTGCATGGAGGTGGAGCAACTCTTAGCCCGGGATGAGGTACGTGAAGAGTTTTAAGCAAGAGTTTCGTAAATAGCTGTTTTAATACATGGAATCCTGGAGTTGAGTCTATTGGTGAATGGCCTTTTTTGTCCTTCCGGTAAGAGACTGCTGAGGTATTGTTCATCAGAATCTGTAAGGACCAGAGGTGGCTCTGGTTGCAGAAAGTATAGCGGCTGTCTTTACCAATTTGTGTGCTAGCTTTTGCTCCTGCCGGTCAGTGGAGGTCAACATCTGTCGCAACTCCTTTATATTAGTCACAGCAGATACAATGGAAAACTCTGCAACTGTTGCTGATCGGTTGCTGCATGTCTGTACAG
>JACQVM010000035.1 GCA_016209785.1 Candidatus Melainabacteria bacterium
ATTGTAATATCCTTTAAACACAGTGGGACCTTTGACAAGAATTTCGCCATCGTCAGCCAGTTTAACCTCAACTGATGGAAGAGCGGATCCAACAGTTCCCGCCTTAATTTTTGTAGGACGATTGACTGTAGCAGGCGCGGTTGTTTCTGTAAGACCATAGCCTTCCACAGTGGTTATGCCAATTGACTGAAAAAACTGGATGACTTCCTTTGTTGCGGGAGCCCCGCCAGTCACCACCAGACGTAATCGTCTGCCAATCCTTTCTCTTAGTTTGCTAAGCACAAGTTTTTCTGCCAACCAATACTTAACGACAAGCCCCAGACGCGGCTTCCGTTGCTCCCAAGAATGTTGGGCCCACTGCCCGCCAACAGATACGGACCATTCAATAAGACGTCGGGCGCGCCCAGATGCGCCTGCAATGCCAGCTTTTACCTTAGCATAAATTCTGTCGAGCACTCGGGGGACCACCAAAATCATCGTTGGCTCGATTTCAGCCATGTTTCTAGCAACATACTCCATTCCTTCAGCAAATGCGCAGACTCCACCTGAGTGCACCCAGTAAAATTCTCCACAAACCCTTTCAAACACATGTGATAGGGGCAAGAAAGACAAGTAAACATCACTGGTGCTTAACGGTATGATCTGCCTTAAATCTTCCAGTACTGTCAGCACGTTGCCGTGGGTTAACATGGCACCTTTAGGTGTACCTGTCGTGCCTGACGTATAAATCACTGTTGCTATATCATCAGGACTGGCTAGACGTATCCTTTCATCTAGGATAGTTGGTTGGTTGGACAAATGGTCGCGCCCTAACTGCTGCAGCTCCTCTAGTCCAATTACAAGCCCCCCATCTACATTGAGGTCGGTTAGGGACCTCCCACCTTCCGGAGCCGAAAGTAGAATAATTTTTTGCAAATTTGGCAAATCATTCCTTGCCGTCAAAACCTTTCTTAGCAGTCCCTCATTTTGAACAAAAAGAAACCGTGATTGCGAGTTATTGAGAATATACTCAAGATCTGCCTGGGAACTTGTCGGGTAAACAGGTACTGACACTGCCCCATTAGCCAAAATAGAAAAATCAGAAGCAACCCAAAGGTGCGACGTTTGCGACAAGATTGCTGCACAAGCACCACGTTCTAGTCCTAACGACGCTAGTCCTGCAGCCATTTCCTTCACCATGCCGCTCAATGCATTCCAGCTTAAATCACGGTATGGTCCACGCCCTTCCTTGTAGCGCACAGCTACTGTTGCACCAAGCAGCATCGCTCGCTCGAAAAATACCGCGGCAAGATTTTGTTGCACGATTGACCTCAACAATTAATGTACACAGTAAAGCTGCCCATATTATAGCTGCATCGTCAAGGGTAGCAAAGTATACGATTTGTTGTGAGCAACACTAATCTGTCCCTCAACACCGTAAGAGGTAACTCAACATGACACAGGAAGTCAAACCTCCGGCGTTAACGCCGGGGTCTGCCCGCATGAAGATTCCTTAAACTGCGTGGCACATCATCTTCACATTGGTTCTGTCCTGTGCCACTGCCAATAGTATCAATTGTGCTCCAAACCAGCTAGAAGTTTATCTGATAGGCAGTCAGACATAAAGCTAACCACCTCATCTGCCACGTTATCGATAGCTGGATCAAACATAAGGTCATGCCAAGCCTCGCTCAAATGCAGCTTTTTCTTTTCTGGGCAAATCAACCTCTCAAAATAATCTGCATTCACCTTATTGTTAACTATCTTTTCAACGCCTGCAGTCATCATGAAGACAGGACATTCAATAATCCTGGCTTGTGTCGATACTTTCCACGTAAGCTTCAAAAGCTCAAGCAACATTATCGTTGGTATTAGTCTTCGACGTTGCGGATCGCTACCAATCCATTCCTTCACACTTGCATCCCGAGAAATAAAGTCATCAGGATAAGGCAAGCAGACTTGACTGCGTGGTGCTAATAAAGCCATTAAAATAGCCTTTATGCGGAAGGCAATGGTAAATGTTGCAGGATAACCAGCAAAACCCGGTGATGAGAGCACAAGACCACTTGGCTTTAATGAATTTGCTGCCATGAGAGTTATTAGAGCACCCATGCTATTTCCAATCAGGTAAATGGGCCTGCCAGTAGCCTGCGTCTTCAAATAACTGTAGACCGTTGTTAAATCATCTAACCACTGTTGGTAGCCAAAAAATGCTTGGCCTTGCCTTCCTCCGAAACCTCTTTGATCATAAGCCATCGCATAAATGCGACGGACTTTCAGTCGACGCCCCATAGCCTCAAACCAGCCACTGTGGGCTCCAAGCCCATGCACTAGCAGTGCTACAGCTCTACACTCAGAGCTAGTACCCCATGTCCTGCCAGTAATTGGTTCGTTAGTCGGACCAATCTCAAAAAGGGAAGCGGTAGGAGTGAGGTTGATCTCAGAAGGCATAATGCAGTTAATTATAGCGTGGTGCAATGTTAAACTTACAACATCAGCTAATGCATGTTTGTACAAAATAATGAGTCAAGAAAGCACATGTCGTCACGAGTACGTCAAGATCTTCCAGAGAAGGCTGAAGGGACTGGAGCGACGTATGGTAGCAACTCGGGCTTATCTGCCTGTTGGTTTTAAACTGGGTGATTTTGCACATCTGGGAGAAGGTAGTTATTGTTTTTGCACAAAGTGCAGAGCAAGACTTTACCCTCGTCGGACTCAGGCTGAAAAGCTAGCGTCCCGTCTAGCATTGGCTGCTGCTAAATTAGAGGAAGAGCTGGAATCCCAGGAAACCCTTTCCCCTGCAGGGAATCAACGCGAGGATGTGATTCCAGACATTCATGTTGAGGAACTTGAACCAGAATCGCCAGATATGGAGGATATTGAAGCTGAGGGTGTTAAATTAACTGAGGAGGAGACCTCCTGTGAGCTGTCATCCGAAGAGTAACCATGAGGACAATCTTTCACTTAATAGATAAGCTTTTCTGTCTTTTGGTTTGCCTGCCACCATTGTATATGGCCTATCGCTTTGTCAAATGGTATCTGCGGCAATGCCAGGAGCCCGAAGACTCTTGAGTACTGAATTGTTGTTTGTCCCAGGCAAGCAAATCCCGATCACAAACACTCAGGCAATCGGGTAAATGGCACGTTATTTTGCCAGAATAATGCGCGCGATCATAGTAAGCCTTCTAGGCTTTGGCGGTGGAGTTGGACTCCTGGTTTTTATAGTCACCTTGGTAATCAAAGGAGATCAGCATGCTTTTCAGTATGGACTAAATGCTGGACTGCTGATTGGCGGAATTTTTTCCATATTGCTTGTGGGTGTGCTTCTTCCCTTGGATTTAACAGCTCATCTGTTTCTATCCCAAGGAAAATACAAAGAGCTCTGGGAGCTAGAACAAACAAGAGAAGTTGCCTTTGAGGGAACCCTTAAAGATGTCCTGGCAGTCTGCAGGCAAGCACTACTGACGGTGTCACATATAGGAGCTATTGCTGAAGACACCGAAAATCTTGTAGTCACCGCCTCTGTTGGGGCAAGCTGGCGCTCTGGCGGGGAAATCATGCAAGTAGAGATCAACCCTATTTCTCCGGACAAATGGCAATTATGCTGTACTAGCCGCTCCAAATCAGAACCAGTCCTCTTCGACTATGGCAAAAACTTTGAAAACGTGGAAGCGTGGCTAAAAGCCATGGACTCACGCAATTTGATGCAGCAACCAAGTTAAATGCATACATTGGTCCCTGTGCTGGCAACACAGGCTTTACAGTGGTGGGTTGTCACAAGACAACTGGATTGCTGCCCAGTAGCAGGCTTGTTAAAATAGATGTTGTTGTGCGGGTGTAGCTCAGTAGGTAGAGC
>JACQVM010000331.1 GCA_016209785.1 Candidatus Melainabacteria bacterium
GGTTATAGGGCATACAGTCGCCAATTTTTAGAGCGTGTGCCTTTTTTACGTAATTCCATAGCATTTGTTTTTGATGCAGAGATTCTTTGTCAAGCTGTCTTTTTTGGCTTTCGAATTGCTGAGATCCCGGTGGAGACAAGGTATTTTCCAGAGGCATCTTCGATTAATTTTTGGAACAGCGTGAGGTATGGTATCGGCGTGCTGTCGACACTGATTAAGTACTGGTGCGCTAAGAATAGATTGATCGAGACAAGGTTGTTCAAAGGATAAAACTGTTTTTCCTAAAGGAGCCCAATGTCTTTACTCAACACATTTGGTGTTCCATCTTCGCCATAACCTAGGATAAGAAATAGCCGATACTGGCCAAACTGTATGCCTGGGCAGCTTGAGAGATCGGCAGCTTCTTTGTGAGATCCATCGGCCAGCCAGCTTAACGCATTGCTTAATGACTGATTATGCCACATAGTTGTTAAACGACCATCGAGCATATCTGGTGTGCTTAGAAACTTAGTTGGGCTAAATAGGGTCAATGAAGGTATCACAAGAGCATCGGTAAGACTCGACGGGTAGTCACCATATATAGTGAAGGGGTGCGTGGTTGAGCATACAGAAATAGTGATGGATGGGCTTGCGTCAAGCAGATCTACGGGCACTTGAACAGCTCTCCATTGGCGGATATTTTCTTCAGGCTGCCTTACAAGATTGGCAAGAATGCCCGAGAGAATAACACCATCATCTGATGATCTGTAAAAACGTATTGGGCGCGGGCGATCAGAGAGGGGTTTTTCGTTGACCAGGACCACGGCATCGGTGCTGGTGGCATCACCATCCAAGAGGATTAAGGCCCACTTTGGCTTGCGTGTGTCTGGTGCTCTTAAATGTGATAGAGAAATCTTGCGCAAGGCACTCATGCCTGGTCTGACCTTACAGGACCATTCATTTATTGATGTGCCATATGTTGTAAATGCAAACATCACTGCAAGGCAATAGGCCAAAATGCAAACAAGTGCTATTTTGCCTGCACTAGAGATTGTCTTCAGTCTACCAATAGTTCTAGCAGCGCATGTTGCGGTGCCAAGTGAGACAAGTAGAGCAATGAGTTTTGCTGCAAAGTTAAGCCAAGCAAGAATCATTGGGTGTCGCGAGCAATAGGCAAGGTACGGTGTGAGGCTGGTCTGACACAGGGCTAAAAACAAAGCGCCAGTGAGAATAACTGCCAGTATTGCTAACAGGTCATTTCTGATTTTAACTTTAGAAAGCACAAATCCTGCCAAAAGAACAACAAATGGCATGGCAGTGAAGGCATAACGTGGTGTTGAGATGAACAAGGAATAGACAACCAGGTGCCATAAAATGAGAATAACGCTGGCATAACCAATAAAACTACTAGGAGCCTGATTGTGGGATGCTTTGCTTGGGATCATGCAAAAAAACAGAAAGGCAGCATAAACTGCGAAAAGACAGAGAAGCTGATGCCACCATTTCTGTATCCCGACAGGGATTTTTAAACAGCTAGAGCGAAAGTCGTTCCAGGGGTTTTCCCATAACCTAGGTAGCTTCCGTAACACCAAATTAAGCGATTTCTGAGGATTAGATGCCCAGAGCCCAACTTCAGTTGCCAATGGCGAGTCACGCTCGGTGAACATTCTTACTAAAGGAGACTGTGGTATTGGCTCCCACCCATCCATTTCAAGATCCAATCCAGATACCACATTAAGAACTGGCATGCGCTGTGGTGTCAGGTGAATGTGTCCTGAAGTTACATAGGTAAATGTAGCCCAGGGTACTAAGAAGATACTCATTCCAATAAGAACACAGCTTAAGAAGACAAATTTACGCTTGTTGGTCCTTAATACTGACAAGGCTAGCAAGTCAATAACAGTGGCTGCAGGTGCTAAGGCAGCCTTTAACAAAAAGACCAGCCCGGTAAGGCAGCCAAGAAAAAAACTTAAAAGACATGTAATTTTGACCTTCGCCTCCCGAAACCGTACCAATTGGCTCAACACAATGACTTGCATACTAAGTACACAGGTAATGAGAGTTTCAGGCAAAAACTTACCAGCGCCCACTAGAGCAGATGGATAACTTGCCCATAAAATGCCTGTGACCAGACCCCATTTGATTTGTCCGGTAAATTGCTTACCTAGGAAGAAGACCAGTAGTGCACTTGCTGCATGCAATATACTCTGGAGAACAACGAGCATAACTCCATCAGCAACACCAGGCATTTTGCCTATCACAAGAAACACACAAGACACTAGTATGGGTAGAATTGGACCGTCCAAGAGCAAGTTGGGTCCTAGAGGAGTTAGCAACTCCTTCAATGATCCAGTCATGCCTGCATCTATAAGGTGCTTCACTAAGATATAGACTTGCTGAGCTGAACCAAGGTAATGCCCAGAGTCGAAAGTTAGCACCATCCCTAGTGCACGACGCGATAGATTTTGCACCAGGCAAAGCGTCAAGGCCAGGACAAAGCAAAAAAGACCAGCTGCCAAAGTCTTTATGCTATGACCATAACCCAAATTGAGAATCGCGCGGTTCTGGTTGCCATCAGGTTGTTCCACTTGTCTTTTCACCGTTCCTTATAAAGCCTTAGGTGCAGTGCATGTGGAAAATCTTCCTGTTGGATTAGTGTAAACCTTTTTGGCAACATTTCTTTTATAGCTTCTCCTTCCTGGGCAGTTATTAGCCAGAACTGATGGCAGTTAGACAGAACTTTTTCAAGATGATTTGCACCTAGCTGAGGTGTTACGCCAACTTGGCGTAACGGTCTAGTCAGGTATCGATCCAGACAAGCAATGTTGTAATACTGGCTCACCAGGATAAGGTCATTGGGGCTAACCAAGGATTCCACCTTTTGAGCTAGCGTGCTCCAAGGCTCACGTTGTGGTACCGCGTGGGCATAAGCGTTATTGGCCAGTGCTAGTGCCACATGGGCAATAAGCAAGTACCGGCTCCAAGTGCTAGACAAGATGCTCGACAGCCCATAACCAGCAAGTATGTATATTGCAGGTGCGGTAGCAATTAAATAGCGTGAAATCTCAATTACTCTATGACCTTCCAGGACATCAGCAAGCCAGACTATGCCAGCCGGTATGATGGCCCACAACCAAAAGAAACTTACATTGGCTCCTGTAGTTCTTAAAAAGGAAAATCGACCTCGTAGGGATGGGAACGTGGCTGTAACTGCCAAGGCAAGAAACGCTGAGGCCGTGAGGTAAAGGGGGGCTACATACGCTACCACTTTTTTCCCGGACAGAAATACAATCCAGTTAAGTGGTACCCTAACTGCTGCTGCCCATACAGGCCACCACCAGCTTGGCTTGCGAGCTACATAAAAGGACTCGGTGCGTATGGAGGCAGCCTGGGCAAACATATCCAGCCAGGGTAGCCACAACAACAAAACACCTGCCCAGGACAAAAGCAGACAGCAGTACAGTGGTAAGGCCTTTCTCTTGAAGCACATATAGGAAGACCAGACAAACTGGAAAAAAACTGTAAATAGCCCTGTGTAATGACTGTTGATTAACGCCCATGTTCCAAGCACATAAGCTGTTAACAATGCAGTGGTAGTAAGCCTTGAGCGGTTACCCTGTACTGTTAGGAAAAGTGCACCTGAAGAAACCAAGGAAGCAAAAACAGTAAGCGTGTAAGAACGGGCTTCTTGTGCGTAGTAAATATCAAAAGGTGAAACTGCTTGCAGCAAGGTGACTATAATTGCTGTCCGGTTGCCAAATACTGTCTGTGTTAGCCAGAACAAAAGGCAAAGGCTAGCAAGGGATAAGACGGTTGATAGTGACCGGATAGCAAGATCGCTTCCCCCCAAAAACGTCATCCAGTAATTAAGCAAGACCGCATAAAGAGGCGGGCATAAGGGGTCTACTAGGCGAAAGTTACTTAACACTTCGCTTATGGGATGCGGTGGGTCAAAGGTAAAGAGATAAGGTTGGTTGGCTGGGTTAATAAAGTCTGGCAATTTCTGTCCAGTAGCATCAGCAAGTGACTGATAAGCTTCATCCAACCAAAAGCTATCAAAAGTAATGCCTGCAAAGCGCAAGCCGGCTGCTAGAAGCATCAATAGTAAAAATGCCCTCAGAACTACCTCCTAATGGTTCCAAAGATCATTAAATTTCTCATTTTACTTGAGCGTAAGCAATAGACCAGCGCCTGGCTGGTCGTTTAATAATGCTTCTTATGTGGCACATTGAAAGCACGGCAGGGCGCTACTTAGTAAATGCTGACATGTGCAAGGAGTCCGGATGGCTCTTGTTAAGAAAGACATTGGTGAGCTCTTGGTCGACAATGGGCTCATTACTGCCGATGAGCTTAAGCTGGTTCAACTAGAGCGACAAAAGACAGGGGAGCCAGTAAGTCTCATTTTAGCCAGGCTTGGCTTGGCAACCGAAAACCATTTAAAAAATGCCTTGGAGCTCCAGTATGGCGTCAACTACATCTCGCTCACAAAAACTGAGCTTGACGTGGATGTTTTGCACCTGCTCCCTGAGGCAGTTATGCGTGAGTATCAGATGGTTCCTATTGCCCAGCAAGGGAACCGTCTGACTGTAGCCATGGTCAATCCAAATAACCTCATTGCTCTTGATAACATTAAATACCGCTTAAAAGGCTTGCAGGTTAAGCCTGTTGTCTGTACTGAAGACGATTTCCAGCATTTCATGGAAACAGTCTATGCCAAACTTCAGCAACAGTTTTCTGAGGAAGTTGAGGAGCTGGAGCACGAGGCTTTTATTGAAGCTGATGTTGATTTAAGCACCCTGGACATAATGGCTCAGGTTGAGGAGGATGTAAACGATTTAGATATAGCACGCCAGGCTCAGGATGCACCAATGGTGCTCTTGGCTAATCAAATTATTGCTAAAGCGATCAAAAGACGATGTTCTGATATTCACATTGAGCCTCAAGAAAGGAATGTAACTGTACGTTATCGTCTTGATGGGGTTATGTTTATGGATCGGCGTCTTCCCAAGGCAGTGCTTGCAGCTCTTGTGTCTCGCTACAAGATTATGGCTGACTTGGATATTGCTGAGCGGCGTGTTCCTCAAGATGGGCGTATTAGGATTAAGTTTTCAGGAAAAGAAATTGACCTCCGGATATCCACTGTGCCAGGCAAACATGGTGAGAAGGTGGTGATGCGTATTTTAGATAAGTCCAATACCTTAATTGGACTGGATAAACTTATCACTGAAGCTGAGGCACTTGACGCTGTACGCGAGATGGTCCGCAAGCCCTTTGGCATTATCTTTGTGACTGGCCCAACTGGTTCTGGAAAAACTACAACACTATATTCAGCACTTGCAGAGCGCAATTCACCTGAGGTCAATATATTAACTGCAGAAGATCCCATTGAGTATGACATGGTGGGTATCACACAGGTGCAAGTGTTGAGAGAGAAAGGACTGGACTTTGCTAACATTTTGCGGTCTTTTCTTCGCCAAGATCCTGACATTATGCTTGTAGGCGAAACCCGTGACCGGGAAACAGCAAAAACATCTGTTGAAGCTGCCTTGACAGGTCACCTTGTGTTCACCACCTTGCACACAAATGATGCCCCTGGGGCTATTACAAGACTGAAGGAGATGGATGTTGATCCTTTTCTAATTGCCTCGGCTACCATTGGTGTGATTGCTCAGCGACTGGTAAGGCGCATTTGCCCTGAGTGTGCAGAAGACTACCTTCCAGAGAAAAACACCTTGCAATACCTAGACCTTTTAGACAAGAGCCAAGAAAAGCTTGCTGAGTCCATCATTCAATACTATCGTCTGGAGGTTAACGAGAAGGGCTGGCCTGTGTTTCGTCGTGGGTCTGGCTGTGAGAGTTGCAACAACACTGGCTACAAAGGTCGCGTTGGAGTATACGAGGTAATGAGAATAAATGATGAGATTCGTGAGCTTATAGCTAGTTCTGCTACTACAGCGACTATTCGCCTGTCTGCAAAGCAGTCTGGAATGGTACCATTGAAGGATTATAGCCTCCGGCTTGTAGGTAAAGGATTTACTACAGTGGAGGAAGTTATTCGGGTAACACTTTCGGATATTAGTGGCGAAGATAAACTGTGTCCGCGGTGTCGCAATCCTATTGGGGAGGATTTTGTAAAGTGTCCGTTTTGCCAGCACGAACTTAAGAGCCCCTGCCTTAGGTGCGGTACCCTGCAAGAAGAAGGATGGACTAGTTGTCCTAAATGTGGACTTACGCGGGAGCAAGCTCAAGCAGAGAAAATATGCGGCAATTGTGAGGCTGAAATAGTACAAGGGCAAGAGTATTGTCCTTACTGCTTGAGTCCACGAAATGGAGAGACTTAAGCATTAAGACAACATAGGGATATAGTAAGGATTGCCTAAGAGCATTTGTTATGTACGTTGAGGAAAGGGTGTTGTAAATGACAATAGAAATGCAAGAAATTCTGCAATTGTGTTTTGATAGGGGTGCTTCTGATTTACACTTAAAGACAACACAGCCACCAATTTTGAGAGTAGCTGGGAAACTTATACGTACAGACTTTGATCCTCTCAATAAAGATGATGTTCAACGCCTTGTTTTTTCAATCTTGACACCTGAGCAGCGTCGGACATTGGAGCAGACCTATGAGCTTGATTGCAGCTATGGTGTGGAAGGTTTAGGACGTTTTCGTGTCAATGTTTACAAAGATAGAGGCAATTATGCTGCAGCTTTGCGAACAATTCAATCAAGGGTGCCTTCTATAGACGATTTAGGCTTGCCCCCGGTGGTGAAAGAAATTGCTCACAAACCAAGAGGAATGGTGTTGGTAACAGGACCAACTGGTTCGGGTAAGTCCACTACCTTGGCTTCAATGATTGACTGGATTAATGAAAACAGGTCCGAACATATTCTTACAATTGAAGACCCAATTGAATTTGTGCACCCTAATAAAAAGTCAGTTGTAAGCCAACGTGAACTTGGGGCTGACACAAAGAGTTTTGCTAACGCCTTAAGGGCTGCCTTACGGGAAGACCCGGACATTATTCTGGTAGGTGAGATGCGTGATCTGGAAACCATACAACTAGCCCTTACAGCCGCTGAGACAGGACACTTGGTTTTTGGGACACTGCATACAAGCTCTGCTGCGCAGACAATTGATAGGGTAGTGGATGTCTTTCCACCTTCTCAGCAGCAACAGGTGCGGGTCATGCTCTCCAATGGGTTGGTAGCTGTGTTAAGTCAGACGTTATTGCCGAGAGCTAGCCAGCAAGCTGGTGGTAGTCAGACAACCAAAGGGCGTGTGCTTGCCGTGGAGGTAATGCTTAATACTCCTGCTATTGCCAACTTAATTAGGGAATCTAAGACTGCGCAAATTTATTCGGCAATTCAAATGGGTGGGGCGCAAGGTATGCAAACCTTGGAGTCATGTCTAGCTCAACTGGTTAAGAATAGCCTTGTTAATTTTGATGATGCTTTAACCAAGTCAAGCCGCCCTGAAGATTTTCAACGCATGGTTGGTCCGCAGCTTGCCTTAAGTGGGGCCGGACAAGGGAGACACTAAGTGATTAGTGACGAAATTCGAGCGAGCAAGAGCTGCGGTGAGCCGGTCGCAGCGAGCGAGATAATCGAGCGGAGGAGCCGAGGGACGAAGGTGACGGAGCGTTTATAAATGGACCTTGTGTATAAGGTGAAAGATGCTTCCGGACGAATGAAGGAAGCAGTTGCTCAGGCAGAATCCCCCACTGCCTTACGGGCAAAACTTACAGCCAGTGGGATGCAGGTTGTAGAGATTCGTCCACGCTCTGGTATGCAAGCAGCACGCCTAAAGACTTCACTTTCCAGCTATCTAGCTTTATTGGAGCAGGTCAAGCTTAAGGACATGGTTGTTTTTTCACGCCAATTTTCAGCCATGGTTGGTTCTGGGGTGGCCATGTTACGTACGCTTACCATTATGGTTGATCAGTGTGAAAACAAAAAGATGAAACGTACTTTGGACTCTGTGCGCCGGGCAGTAGAGTCTGGAGTTTCCTTGTCGGATGCTCTTGCCAGGCACCCTGATGTTTTCGATAAGCTTTATGTAGCTATGGTACGAGCTGGAGAGATCGGCGGCATCCTTGACGATGTGCTTAAGCGGCTAGCAGATTTCCTAGAATCCAAGCACAAACTTAACCAAAAGGTACAATCCGCCATGGTCTACCCTTCTGTAGTTTTAGCAGTTGCTGTAATTGTTTTTTGGGGAATGCTTACGTTCATTTTGCCTGTTTTTCAAGGGCTTTTCAAAAATGTTGGTGGTGAGTTACCGGCGTATACACAGTTCTTGGTAAACCTTTCACAATTTATGCGTTCTATTTGGATGATGGTTTTTGTTGTCTTTGTTATTGCCGTTACTTGGGCTATTGGTGCTTGGTATAAGACAGATGTTGGCAAGCTACAAATCGATACTTTGTTACTGCGCTTGCCAGTCTTTGGTGATTTGATTAAAAAAGTAGCTATAGCCCGTTTTAGTCGTACTTTTGGAACCTTGGTACGTTCAGGGGTGCCCATGCTTTCGTCTTTGGATGTAGTGAAGGACACAGCTGGTAATGCTGTTTTAGGATTGTCTGTGGAGGCCATTCACCAGGAGGTTCGACAGGGTGGCAACATCTCTAAACCACTGACTAAGGACTCATTGTTTCCCCCTATGGTTACCCAGATGGTTGCTGAAGGAGAGGAAACTGGTCGACTAGATGAGATGCTTGGCAAGATTGCTGACTTTTATGACATGGAGGTAGAAAATGCGGTCGATGCGCTAACCTCTATTTTGGAGCCTATTATGGTAGTTGGCATTGGTGGGATTGTAGGCTCTGTTGTTGTAGGCATGTACTTGCCAATCTTTACGGTCATCAATCAAATTAGATAACCAAATTGTCAGAAGCCTAACTGATTTAATCTCAGCAAGTACTCTTAGTCTTTCTTGTCGAGAATGGGCAGTCTGGCCATACAATATAAATAATTGGTCTTAGAGACTTAACAC
>JACQVM010000032.1 GCA_016209785.1 Candidatus Melainabacteria bacterium
GTTAAGCAATTCAGCGGCTGCCTTACGCCGGTTAGGGTCTGGATCGCTGCTTATCACAGTCAACAGTTCAGCTCTCATATCCGGTACTTGTTTGACAAGCTCACCTACTATCAAATTGGCAGCCTCATCTGTGTAGTACTTGAGACCTTCCTTAAGAGTTTCCGACCAGGTGCGCCCTTCCTCGGTCAATCTTGCCAGACGAGTATCAAGTTTATCCAAAAGCAAAAACGGTCTTTCACTTGTTACATCGACATGTCGAGGAAATTTCAAGCGCCTGGTTGGTTGAGCAACAGCTGTTGAGCTGTCAGACACATCCACCACAACAAAAACTCTACCGGCAGATGCCGATATCATCTGTATGCTGGCGTCAATATGTCTCAGCTCAAGCTGCTGATGTAGTCGTTCAACTGCCTTAGCTACAACTAAAAATGGCGCACCAAGTTTAAGACCAAGCAGCTTCTCAAGCTCCATGCGTGTCAGTTGAGACGAGCCATAATACTCTAGCCCAGCAAAACTAATGCCGGCCTTACCAGTAGTAGCGATTGCCTGTGACGTCAATATAGACACAAAAACTAAAGCAGCAACAATATTGCAAGCTGACCTAGTAAGAGCCGTGAATTTAGTCCTAAACACGTTCATCTTGCCTTTTGTCACTGATACACCTTAGCTAACCAGTGAAAGATAGTCAATATTACCGGGGAGAAATACTCCTTACCCGTATAAGATTGGCTTTGCTATCCAAATATCCTGTCACGCTCACAAGCTTGCCAGCAAATTGCTTGGCAGATGCCTGGTCAGACAGACGATATAACTTGTTGCTTGTTGCATTTGCCAAAACAAATTTGGAGCCTGCTTCTGCACATCGTAAACTACAAGTACCATCATTTGTTCCCATGCTTCCAGTTTTCAGCATCGCGCTATGATCGAAGCCACACATGCTGTCAGAAATGACACCATCAATGGTGGTTTCCACCGGCGGTTGTGGAGCTTCTATCTGATTGTCCTTAGAGGTTACCTGTCTACCTATCGCTTCAGGACGGCTAGATGGTTGCTCTTGTATTGACTTTGTTTTGATGGTGTCTCCAGTGAGGTCACCATCAATTGTCACATAGAAGCCGCTAGATTTTTTGCTTGCTCTAATAGCCTGCTCTGCAAGTTTGCTACCTTGACTGTCAAGCTTTAGCCATTTGCCATCTGCATAAATAGCATAGCCTGCCGCTCGACAGTGGTCCATCAACGCACAATCCTTTGGATGGTGCTTCACAAAGCTCAGGGGATCCTTTTCTGACTTATGGGCTTCAGAACACATCTGATCGATTAAATAGCCTGTCCAACTACCTGGGGCAGAAGCACCTATAGGAGCTACCCAGACTGCCAACACAAAAAACAAAAACGTGCAGCAGCACCAATACTTCAGCATCTTTGATCTCCTTACATAGTCCAATCTATGGTTTAAAGTTTCCTAGACCCTTTGCAACTTACCAGAAGCAATTAATCTGGCTCATCAGCATAAAATCAAGAAACTAGATTATTTCTTTTATTAGATATAACTAATCAACTTTAATCATAGTTACTAATTTGTGCCTGGTTTGAGGTCTCGTTGAGCGAGGCATATATTTGTTGTGCCCGGTTACGCAATGGCTGGACATAGCTACGAGGGGTGCGGCTAATTGTAAGAGTTTGCGTTTGAGGTGGTTGGCAAAGGGGGGTCAGGGGGTCCAGGCTGTGTCGTGGGCAAGACAAGCAGGCTAGTTGTTCTCTTAATTAGCATCCAGCTACTGTTTCCTCAGCAATTGCTTGCTCAGGAAGTGAGTGACGTGGACCACTGTCTGGCTGCTCAAGATGGCACATGTGCTCTTAACGAGGGCAATCTTGACCTGTCCTCCACCGAGCGAACCATTCCAGCTAGTTGCAGCTCAACTTTCCAAACAGCCAACATTCAAGTGGGGTCAAGTACTCGAGCTGTCCTTGCTTCAGATCTCCTTACGCCAGCAGAATATGTTGCCTTACAACAGGTGCTTTCTGGTGGACAACAAGCACTTCAACTAAATACTTTAGGTAGCGCGATTGGCGGGACCTTTAGCCTTACCCCTTCAATAAGCCAAACAATACATAACTTGGTGGTGCCTACCGGCGTTACAGCAGTTCATGATTTTGCTCAGTCAGCAACCTTAAGCCTTGCTGGCAATTTAACCAATGCAGGTAGCTTTTATGCCATTTCTACCAACGCTGAGGTAACCAACGCCATAATTAGCGCATCTAACATTTTCAATCAACAAGGAGCACTTCTTAGTAGCGTTGCTCCCTCTGGGTTGTTAGGCATTAGCGGAGCTATCTCTAACCTCAGTCTCACCCTGAATGCCATTAACAACATTGTCAACGCGGGCATAATGACCAGTGCCGGAAACCTCACCGCCGCTGCTGGAGGCTCTATTATCAATGCTGCCCCATCAGGCGTTGTCGGCGTCAGCCCGGTCATGCAAGCACTCAATAACATTAACTTGCAGGCATCCTCAATAATGAATCAAGGTCAGATTGCCTCACAGTTAGCAAACATCAATGCAGCTACCGCAGCTTTAAACAATGCTGGTATTCTTCAGGCGGCAGCAGGAAGCGTGCAAATTCAGAATTTGCTTGGTAATACTCTGTCCGTAGACAATGCTCTGGGCTTAATCTCTGCACAAGACAGGGTACTATTTGAAACCCTAGGTACAAGCTTTGATGCTCAACATAATGTTGTTTCTAAGGCTAATTTGTCTCTTATTGGTGGTGATATTTTAGCTCGAAGCATTGATTTCTTCAGCCCAGAAGGCAAGATTGATATTGATGTACATAGTCTTAATGGTGGAATCAATATTTCAGGAGGAGCAGCAAATCTTTCCACACAAGTTGGTAATTTCAACTTGCAAAAATTTGATATTACAGGTGATCCAGTCATTTACCTTGGATCAGGTGATTTTAGCTACACCGGGGATATCAACACCCAGGGCAATATTTTATCCA
>JACQVM010000342.1 GCA_016209785.1 Candidatus Melainabacteria bacterium
CCTGGATCTTGCAGCCCAAAGAAGAAGCTGAATAGAACTGAACGAACACAGGAATCTTAGCCTCGAAGATTTCCTGCTCGTAGTTCTGCTCGTTGATCTCAAGACTAGAATCGGTAACCTTGGAACTTGGACTGGTGCTCACCTGGATCTTTTCCTGGCCCCGAATCACCTCAATGGTTCTCGGCGTACTCTCGGCAGGCTCCTCTTGTATAGGAACCTGAATCCGCTGCTTTCCACGGATAACCTCGATGGTCTTAGGCTGTTCATCCGGCGACTCATCAGGAACAGGGACTTCAATCCTTTCGGTGCCACGAATAATCTCGATGGTTCTGGGTCCATCGTCCGCGGCAGCCCCATTGGGCACCACAACAAGACCAAACAGAGCACCAACTAGCACTAACTGAGAGCATATGCTGCCCTTGATGCACATACGATACGTTCCTTTCGAAGCACGCCTTAGTGCTTCTTTACTTCAGAACAAGTGGATGTTATACGTTAGGGTTTTGGAGCCTCAGACATCTTTTTCAGCAGGCTCTCAATTTTCTCTGAAGAGCCGGCAAGTCTTTCAAGAGCTCCGCCAATTCGCTGTAGATCTCTAGCAATGACAGACACAAGCCACATGGCCACCACAATTGAAACAAAAAACTCAGCGCTCATTTCTTGCCCACCTGGCTTTCTTTTGTAGATCAGTCAGCAAGAAAAGCTTCTTAGGATTGTCTACATGTCCTAGCAGGAAAAGCGACCATGCTTAGCACGGAAATCAGCCACCCACTTGGTCATTTCTGGCCTGCCCCTAACTTCTCCTTCTCCGCCACAGGAGAGGTATCTCACGAAAGCAGACGCATATTCTCGCAAGGGAACATCGCCAGGAAGGAGGTCATCTGGGTACATGAGGCAGATGTCCAGTACCTTGGCGAGATGGTCTTCACCATAAGACAGCTTGGAAATGAAGAACTTGCAGAGCTCCACAAAACGTTCTTGCTTGGTCACGATTGCTCACCTTTCAGTTGGTCCCTACCGTCGCCAGAGAGGATCATCATCTGGGTCTAAATAGGTTGGCTGTTCTTCAGTTGGTTTTCTTTCCAGCAAAGGATCATCATCTTCACCAGGCTCAAGATGACTTGGTGGAGACGGCTTTGCCCCGTAATCCCCAAGAAGGCCCTTCACCAGACACACCCTCACAATCAAGCACTGCTTGCAGCCAACTGCGGCAGCAACCGGACAAATGGTTGGCATTAGATTCTCCTTTACTTACTGCCCTGTCTCACGTAGCCTCTGCTCCCGTTTGCGCTCAGAGACCCTTGCAGCCTCGCGCACCTCTTGGTTGATGTCTCCCTTAGCTCTGTCAATGATGACCACTGCTTCTGAACTGTTGAACTCTCCAGCAGCATTTACAATGCAGATCTTCACCAACAAGGTCAACTCATAGATGAGCCCTTCACGCAGTGCCTGGAGCATGGCAGCAACCTCAGGTGCTGTCCGGTGAGTTACAACCCTATAATGACGCCTGCTTGCTACCGCACCAAAGACTCCTGCAATAGCACACCGCACCCGGGGATCAACGTCTGCTCGCATCACCCCAGAGAGCTTTCGTACTTCATCAATGGTCGGCCTTTGCAGCGTTGCTGACAAAACACCTGCGGCTTGAATTCGTTCTTCTGGATAGGCACTCTGCAGCAACTGCCAAACATCCTCGCCAGCGCCATTGGGCAAATATCCTCTAGCTCCTCGGGCAAGATATGATTCACAGCAAAGCACAGCAACAGAACTAGTCAACATGACTACGGTGACTGCAATGAATGTGCAGGCGAGTCTACTCATTACTTCTCACCTCCGTCAATTTGCTCCTTAACTACAAAACACACAAGAAGCACCAACAGTGCCTCGTAAATAATCAACTCGCTCTGCACCAGAAGCCCAGCAATCGTTAAAGCTACTGCAATGCAAAACAAGTACTCGACACGCCGCCTTAGTGGGGCAATTTCCAAAGAGCAAACAACTATGACAAGTACACCTGCCAGCATAAGGATAACATCGATGAGGTGCATGACCACTGGCTCCCTTTTAAGCTCACATCGTGAGACTTAAATCTCTAAGACAGCAGCACATAGAATTAGTTTAGAAGCTAAAACAACCTGTATGTTTATAGGAGAAAATAATCATCACAACAGTAAGCCTAGATTAAAAAGGCAGTCAAGCGTTTATCTTTGTTTCTCGGCAAATGTTTCGTTTGACGCATCTCGTCGTCTTGTCAATATGCACAGTTTGGCTAGTCTGATGTGCAACTCTATGAATTGGCAACCTTCAAAACAACGTTGAGAAGTTTGTGCATGCCTGCAAGGATTTTCTCCTCGGGCATCCGTAAAAAGTTAAGGCACAGTCCAGATTTTGGCTTACTAGCAAAAAAGTATGGTGACAGTGGAATAATACCAATCTTTTCAGCAAGTGCACGCTCAAACACAAGGAGATCATCAATACTTTCATCAAACCACAATGCTTGTAAGAAACCAGCTTTTACTGGCGAGTAGTTAACAAGTCCATCCGGCCAATGCTTTAGCGCATCGATAAGAGCCTTTCGTCTACGTCGGCCAGCCTCAGTTACTTTTAACAGGTGCTCATCAAACAGTCCTTCTGCAAACAACCTTAGCGCTAATGCTTGGGTCACTACAGATGGATGTCGTTCTGTAAGCCACTTAGCCCTAAAAAATGTCTTTTGCAAATTTGCTGGAACCAAGGCAAATCCAAGGCGCAACGCTGGCGTTATAAGATGTGAAAAAGACCCTGTGTACAAAATCTGAGTGGATTGCTTTTGCCTTTTTGCAAGACCATAAAGTGAAGCTGGCACGCCTGTCTCATGCCAATAGTTAGATCCGTACGTGTCTTCCATAAGAATGACATCATTTTCTTCTGCCCAACCCAAC
Source organism: Candidatus Melainabacteria bacterium (assembly GCA_016209785.1). Taxonomy (GTDB): domain Bacteria; phylum Cyanobacteriota; class Vampirovibrionia; order Obscuribacterales; family Obscuribacteraceae; genus JACQVM01. Next base: position 2,922 of record JACQVM010000342.1, read on the forward strand.
ACCTTTTCACATGTAGCTTCACTAAATGTAGCACCAGTTGGGAAATTCCCAATGGTTATAAAATGAGCCACAGAAGCTGTCTTCACTGTTACAAGATGCTCAACATCAATGCCATCCTCATCTTGAGGAACATGAATAAGTTCAGCTCCTTGAACTTCATAGGCAAGCAAATCAGTAATGCTTCCGGGCTCCTGTACTACAACCTCAGTGCCTGGGCTAACTAACAAACGAGCAGCCAAGTCACGTCCTTGTTGAGCTCCGGAAACAACAAAAACCTCTTCTGGAGCGCAGTTAAGATTTCTAGTCCGATTTAACCACATGGCAATCTCATGCCTAAGTGCAGGCAATCCACAAGCATCTGAGTATGTCTTGGGTACAGTCATACACTCTTTAGTCCACCGCACAAGAAAATCCTCCCAGCGTGGACTGTGTAAAAGATCAAGAGCAGATTCACCAATGGCCCGAAAATCATAGTCCGTCTCAAGATCCCACCAAGGATGGAAAGGATAGTCATTAAATGATTTGTTGGCATTTATGGCTTCACGGCTCCAGGACAGAGAAGCATTGAGCTCGTGAAACTCGCCTACAAAAGTTGGTGTCGTAAACCTAACTTCTTCTACCGACAAGGTTTGCAAGGATGTAACACCAGAGTCGGCAACATAATTCCCAGAGCCATGTTTGGAAGTTACAAGCCCGTCAGCTACAAGCTGATCTAGTGCTTCCCGCACCGTAATGGTAGAAATTTGGAGCTGTCTTGATAATTCACGGATAGATGGTAATTTTTCACCAGCAAGAAGATCGCCAGCTTCAATCAGCCTTTTAAGCTCCCCTGCTAACTGTTGATAGAGCGGGGTACGTGAAAAGACATCAAGACCAACAACAATCTTATGCACCATATAGCTTATTCAAAACTTCCTTTAGTTGGGACACACCTTCCCTAATCTTGTCTATTGGCAATGCACTAAAGTTCAACATAAGACCTGGTCTGGCTGGCTTGGTAAGATAACAAGGTGAAACTGGCAACACACCTAGACGTTGCTCAAAACATCTGTCGAATACCTCAATGTCACTAATTTGTGCTGGAAGCCACACTGTCTGGTGTAAACCTCCTTTGACAGGCGTAAAGCAAATTAAACTTTGAGGCCACGTTTCAAGTTCTTGTAAAAGCAAATTGCGCCTTTGTTGACATACATCGTGCGCCTTTTGCAGGTGTTGTTCAAAAAAATCATCAACAAACAATCTCAGCACTAATTGCTGCACAATCGGCGATGTATACCTATCACTCAACCATTTAAGACGAAAGGTTGCCTCACGCATTCTTCTTGGCACAACCATATATCCAACCCTCCAGGAAGGCATGATTGTTTGTGAAAAAGTGCCCAAGTAAATGGTTTGATCTGCCCCAGAAAAAGATTGAATTGCCGGTACTACACGGCTCTCGTATACAAACTCTGAGTTGTTGTCATCTTCAATAATGATGGCATCATGTTCCTTTGCCCACTGTACAAGTCTCCGACGTCGTGTCGAGGACATGACTGCCCCAGTAGGGAACTGTGCCGATGGGGTCACATACAAAAGCTGCAACTTTGCCATCTTTTCCAGCTCGTCAACAACAAGACCAGATTCATCCACGGAAACAGGCACAAGTTCAGCTCCATAGGACTCAAACATCAATCTGGCAAATATGCTACCTGGCTCCTCAAAACCAACACGGGTACCAGGGTCGATTAAAAGTCGCGACACTAAATTTCGAGCTTGTTGCGCACCGCTAACAACAAACACATCGTCTGCTGAACATTCTATGCCGCGAGAAAGTTTAAGCCAGGAAGCAATTTTTTCACGCAGCTCAAGAATGCCGGTTGAATTACGTTGTCCTGGCGAGTATCTGAGTGACTCGCGAGCCCATCTTAGAAGTATTTCCTCCCACTTGTGCCCAAGAAATAAATCAAATGGAGGTGTGCCGACACGAAAGTCAATATCAACAGGTTCATCATAGCGTGCATAAAACTTTGTTTGATCAAAGCACCTGTCCATACGACAAGCCCACATTGCCGTGGCTTGACCGGATGTAGAGCTATCATCAACATCGTATTCAAGAATTTTCAAACCAATTGAAACAGGGCTCTTTTTTCTTGAACCTACCGCAGCACCCCCTAACCACGATGCCCTTAAGTCTGCAGTCTGGGAAACATACGTGCCAGAACCACGCTTCAACTCCAGTAGCCCTTCCTCCACCAATTCATTGATAGCCCGACGCACCGTGGCAACAGACACATTGAGCTGTTTAGACAATTCTCGGACAGAGGGTAATTGCTCGCCTGGGGTTAACCTACCAGACACTATGAGGCGGCGCAGCTCAGAGCTAAGCTGCTCATACAACGAAACAGAGGATGACTCGTCTAGCGATAACTCTAGCTTGCCGCTCATTAGCTCACATGAAAACTGGTTTGCAATTAGCAGACAATGTTATCACCCAATAAGAATCACTACCTTGAATGCAAAGCTATTTTGTCTTCCAAAAA
>JACQVM010000343.1 GCA_016209785.1 Candidatus Melainabacteria bacterium
CTGCTGCTACTACTGGCTCTGCTGCTACTACTGGCTCTGCTGCTACTACTGGCTCTGCTGCTACTACTGGCTCTGCTGCTACTACTGGCTCTGCTGCTACTACTGGCTCTGCTGCTACTACTGGCTCTCTCGTTGGAGTCGACCGCTTTAATGTCTCAGCCAGCCTACGGAGACTTTCATGCACGTTAGAGCTTGTAACGTCAGGCTGTTCACCCGGAGGAGCGTCCGCCACCTTGGCGATGGGAGAGATCTCGGCAGGACGTGCAATAGGCTCAGGCAGCATTTCTGCAGATACGCCAGCTCCTGCAGCACCCCGCCCCTCAGCTCCAGCCACACGTGGTAAGGTACCACCACTCGCAGACAGTGCTCTCATAGGCCGTGCCCAGTAAGCTCCGGCACCAATTGCCGGCAAAGCAACTCCAAGCTCAAAAGCAAAGTGCCCTAGTCCGCGGCCAAGTTGTTTTTGACAGTGCTGACTAGCCATGTCGTTACGGTTGTCCCAAACAAAACCAGTGTTCCTGACAATTGGTCGAACGCCATCAGCAAGCAGAGCATAAGCAAATGCTGTCTTAGCTGCCGTATGCAACACCGAAGCCCTAGTTAAAGAGCCAAGCCCATACCCCAGAGCAATCATCCCCGCTAACTTAATTCCAGTTTGCAGTGGGTGGTCAATGGCGTACTCCATGGCCTCCTGCACCCCAGGGACAATGTTTTTTGCAGCACCAGAGAGCAGCTTAACTTCAGCCTCAATTCCATTACGCCAACCAGAACTTTCTCGGGCAAGCTCTTGCCAGAACTCATCCACCAGCGGGTCTGCTGTATTACTGGCTCTTTCTAGGTAGCGCTCCGACATAGACACAACCTCCTACAAATAAGCATGTTATTTCCAGTGACACAACTACACCACCGTAGGACTACGCATTAAGACCACAAGCAGTTCGTAAGCTCACGCAGATGTCAGTGGTCTGGCATTAGTTTTGTATATTGCCGAGCAGGGAAAGAAATTAGCGACAGCTTGCACACATTCACCTGACAACAGCCGTGAAGCCATCACAAATATTGACAATCTACTGCATAGGCACATTCATCATAGGACTTGTGCTAACCATCCCTGTGGCACTGTGGGTCAATCAAGATGAGCTTGGCACCCGTGGCGGTGCAATCATGACACTGTCCTGGAACGTGCTTTTCTCAATGATACTTCCCTTGGTGCTTGACTGGTGCGAGCGCAAGCACTGCAAGGTCAGGTTTTTAAACATTGAAGAAATTGCCAAAACAAACCCTGAGTTAGCTGCTGTTATTTCTGAGAAGTGCCGACAGCTTGCCATTGCCCATTTAAGGTTAGCTGTTGCTGACACGCCAACAGACGAAACATTTAGTTACGGGCTATGGGGACACAACCCACGACTCATTTTACCTGGCAAACTTCTCAACTCTCACGATAAAGCAATGATACTGCCAAGCATCGAAGCCGAACTAAATCACTTTGCCAGCCAGGACCATACTATGGTCTTTCTGCTTTTTACCGTCGTGCAAGTTCTTCTGCAACAGATGATAATTGCCATGATGTAAGTACAAAAGCAATTTATTCTTCCCCAAACACCTCAGCCCCAAAAACATTAAATCTAGCGCTAGTGCGCCAATCATCGCCACTCAGTCCTGCCTTTAAGGAAAGTTGCGTAAGCGTCTCAGTTAAATCCCAACCAAACTCCGTAGGAACATGTGGGAGAAAAACCGCCTGTTGTCCACTACTAACTAAGATTATGCCATCACGTCCCAGAACAATGTCAGAATAGGACGAGATTCGTCGTGGCGGGGTTAGCACACTTACTTCCACACGTATATGCTCAAGTTCATCTGGCTGAACCGGATAAAATCGATAGTCAGCCGAACAAGCACTGATTGCATTGTCAACAATTGACATATAAAGTGGTTTTAGGGGCCAAACATGACCAATGCAGCCTCTCAACTGTTTTCTGTTTTTCTCAAGTACAAGATGACTTCCTTGCCAAACCCCATCATGCCCATTTTTCTCTGCAATAGACTCGGCTGATGGATTAAGGTCTGCTTGCACCTTATGAAGCGTGACAAAGGCACCAAGCGCTCTCTGCATCGGCTGGGTAACTATGACACCTAGCTCTTCTGGAGTAGGAATCCGTCTTTCACGCACCCAAGTATCAATGGTGCCCCTAGCTAACTTCAGTAAAGCTTGTTTCTCGGAGCCAGACATCTTAATTGCCTCACTTAAGTCCATGCCAGTGTCTGGGCAGTTAGACCAGCCTTCACCAGAAAATGCTATAGCCAGGTAGCTCACTGAATTAGCTTTGTCTTCTAAGGCAATGTCCTGCGAAGTGCAATACTTCAATAACGTCCCCTGGGATCTATGCGGCAGTAACGCCATTAGTACTGACAATGGATAGAAACCACATATGGTATCTCCAGTCTCCTGCTGAAACTTAAGAAATCCATCTAGATCCTTGTGTGACAGCAACTCAAAGGCCTTGCTGTCCAGTCTGCGCACATTACTTTGAATGTTGTCATTAAATGGCTGATAATCATATCTTGGACCATAATGGGTAAAATCTGAACTTACCACAACAAGATCATCTGTTGTGATAAACCCTTTTAGTATCTCCGCCAGAAGCCTTATCTCTATACTGTCGGAGAGAACTCCAACTACAATGGGCACTATTTGAACTTGTCCTAAAGTTTGACGAATAAAGGGAAGCTGCATTTCTAGCGAATGCTCTATCCGATGAACCTCAGGAAGTTGGGCAAACATGGGGTATTCCTGCAGCTCACCAATTACATCCTTGTCCACATCCAGATCACCCACTGGTGTAGCAAAGGTAATTGCCTTAGGTAAGGCAATACCCTGAAAACCAACATGATGACTAGGACCAAGCAAAAACACTCGTCTTATGTTTTGTCCTTGCACAGCCTTGTATGCATGGCCAGCAGCTTGTCCAGAAAAAATGTAACCTGCATGAGGCACAACAATCGCTAACACTGGTGGAACTACAAGCGGATTGCTGTCCGTAAGAAGCCTCACACTCTCATGGTCCACAAAAGATGCGGGAGTTCTAAGAAAGTCTTCAAGCTGACGCTTCAGCTTCTGCCCGTCCGAGTCATACCAGCTCCCAGCATACATAGGATGCCGTGTGCCTTCTAAAGCAGAGTGAGCCTTTCTTGGTTTACTTGAAAACATAAGTATCAGTGAGCCTGTTCTTGCCCATCACCTTCACTTGACTTTGGCGTAGTAACAGGGTCTAACCTTCCGGACAGACTTATCTTACTGTCGCCATGCGGGTCAGCAATAGAATCAAACGTAAGCGTCACCCGCACTATGGGAGCGCTGCCTGCCGGTAGCCGCTCCAACGGCTGTGCTTGGGCAAACGCCGTGCTAGCTGCCTGCTCAGCGTCAGCATTGTTCGGTGTGCTCTTTAAAACAACTTCGCCGACCGAGCCATCTAAGCCAACCGTTGCTTGGAGCACCACCTGATTCTTACCATCAGGATAGTTCCAAACATTTTGAACCTTGCCACGCAACCTGTTGATATAAGCAGTGTACGCTGGCGTAAGATTTATCGACTGTCGGGGCTTTGGAGCTGGCTCACCAGCAAAACAACCATGCCCCGTGCTAGAGCTAATAGCAAACTCAAGCAGCAACGCAAGCATTGTAATGGCCACCCCTGAATACAGTGGCATGCTGTACCTCCTCATCTCTAGGCAATCCCTTTTTAGTTTAACAGCCATCGTCCATCGTCAACGTGCAGCCTCTTTTGCCTAAAAATGTAGACTAATGTTTAGGTTGCACAATGGTTGCTAGATAAATTCTTCAGAACCAGGGGTATAATGACCAACGCTTAAGATCCTGGCAAATATTAAGAATTTACGGTCATTGTGTGACCAACACAGACACAAAAGCCCAAATACCCCCTCCATCAGGCAAGGCTCACCATAGCTCTGAGCGAGATGAGCTTCTCTCCTGGTGGCTGGCTGCAGCTATTGTCGGGGCTGATATAGGTACATCTGTGTTTTATACCACCGGCGTTATTCGACCGTATGTAGGTTATGCAGCACCAATCATTATTCTAGTTGTCTGTCTACTTATGTGGTTTTTTAAGGCTACTTACGAGGAAGGCTGCTCAGCTAGCCCATTTAACGGTGGCGCTTACATGATGGTCTTACAGACTGTAGGCAGACGTCTAGCCATGGTTGTAGGCTCTCTTACTATTTTGTCTTACTTAGCAACAGCCGCTGTAAGTGCTATCGCTGGAGCATACTACCTGGACTCAATTGACAATATTAATAACTGGCCTGTAACCCAGATTGCTGTGGCAGGGTGCATTCCAGTTGTGTTTTTTGGTCTATTAAACATAATTGGCATTAAAGAGCCAGCACGACTGGTTTTTTGGCTAGCTTTCTTTCATTTTGTCTTACTTTTAGGCATGGATGCAGTTGGCATTACCATGGCGCTGGTTAACCATGCAGACCTGGGAAAGATCTTCCATGCTTTTGGGGAAGTTTCAACTCTTAATTTGTTTCATGGATTTGCTGCAGCATTTCTAGGCATTTCTGGCTTTGAGTCTGCAGCACAAATTGTCGAGCAACTTAAGAGCCCCACCTGGCGAACCCTGAAAAAGGTGTACCTAGCTGTAGTGCTGCTTGTGGCTATCACTGCTCCACTGACTTCCTGGTTATGCCTTGTATTACTTAACGATGCTCAGGTTCAGTCTTACAACAACAATTTATTGTCAGGACTAGCATTTGTTGAAGGTGAGCAACTGTGCAAGTGGGTTTCTGCCCTGTTGCCTTTCCCACCTTTTTCCAACCTAAGCACAACGGGCGGACAGTGGCTTTTAACTGTGCTTGTTTGGGATGCGTGCCTTTTGCTTTTTGCGGCTGTTAACACTGCTTATGCAGGCTGCATAGGTCTTTGCACTACCATGGCCAAACAAGGCAACTTGCCCGCCTTTTTCCTTAGACGTTGGGCAGATCGTGTGCCTTTATTTCAAGGTTATCCTTTGGTAGTAATTAGCTTCATGCTAGTAAGCTGTCTTATCATAGCTATCTTGCCTGGACAGATTGACAATCTTGGGCAGGTATATGGCATTGCTTTCCTGGGAGTCATGATGTCCTTTTGCCTGGGTGTGATCTTACTTAGGGTTCGTATGCCACTAAAAGTTGCTCGCTCACCCTATCGAACTAAATGGGTGATTCACATAGGACGACTAGCCATGCCCTTGCCTGCAGCCATAGGACTACTTGCTCTGGGCATTGCTGAGGTGATATTGATTAGCTCGGCTGAAAGTGCACGAGCTTTAGGCTTGCCATTGTTCCTTCTGATTCTTTTGCTTATGACCTTTTATCGTTTAGGAGTTCTCGAAGGCAGACTGACAGAACTCCCAGATCTTCGTCTAGGACTAGGTAGGTTTTCTAAGGGCGAAGAGCTCCCTGAGGACCTTCCAACCTATGTGCTGTGCACAGGTGGCGCCAAGGCACGTAATCTAGCAACAATGCTCATTAAGTTTTTAGAGCGGGAAGAGCCTGGTCCAAAAGAAATCATTATTTTCCATGCTGAGGAAGAGGAAGCTCGTCGTGGTGTCATCTTTGAGCTATTGCAGCGGGTTGTTTCACAGCAAGTGGCCCCTGCCTTCAAAAACCATGACATTATTTTGACAGTTAAGGTGCTACCAGAATCATTAGTGGATGGTCTAATCCAACTTAAAAAGAAACGTGAGTTTAAGAAAGTTGTGATTGGCACAGGACATGACCCAGGTACAGCAAGCATTTATGCACGTGAACTAGAGACAAACCTAGGGGTACATGTGGTCAATATTGGCCAAGCACAGCCATAGCTCCAAACACACGCGTGTGCCAGCCTCGCAGTTGTTGCACCCGTCGTGCACTCACTACAACCCAGGCTCGGTCATCTTAAACGGATTAAGAATTCGCTCCAAATCCACCTCAGATAACTTAGTCTTTTCCCTTGCTACTTCACGAACAGTTTGTCCAGATTGAGCAGCCTCATGAGATATAGCAGCAGCTACATCATAGCCTACTTCTGGAACTAGTGCTGTACACAAAGCAAGTCCCTTCTCCACCATTTCAGGTCCTTTGCTGGTGGCCTTAATACCATCAACACACCGTTCAGCAAAGTTAGCTGCCACAGCAGCCAACAAGGAAATTGACTGCAGAAGATTATACGCAGCCACTGGCTGCATTACATTAAGCTCAAAATTACCAGACTGACCAGCAATTGCCACTGTGGTGTCATTTCCAATTACTTGGGCTGCCACCATACAGACTGCCTCAGCAATGACAGGATTAACCTTACCAGGCATAATAGAGCTACCAGGCTGAACTTCTGGAAGAGCTATTTCGCCAATTCCTGCACGGGGTCCGCAACCCAGCCAACGAATGTCATTAGCTATCTTCATGAGGCTTACGGCTATGGTCTTCAACGTACCTGATGCATCAACAACCTCATCAAGGGTACTTTGTGCCTGAAAATGATTTGAAGTTTCACGGACATCAACGCCGGCCAACTTAGACAGCTTGGCACAGACTTTGCCGGCAAAATCAGGACGAGCATTGATGCCAGTACCAACTGCAGTACCACCCAGAGCCACCTCTGCAAGTCTTGCTTGTGCGTGCTGCAAACGAACAATTGCCCTTTCAACCTGGCCTGCATAGCCAAGAAACTCCTGCCCTAACCGAATAGGAGTTGCATCCTGCAGATGAGTTCTGCCTGTTTTAATTACAGACATAAATTCCTGGGATTGTCTTGCCAGACTTGTCTTTAGCTTTTCCAAAGCCGGCAGAAGCTGTGTCTTAATGCCAATTAGTGCAGCCACATGAATTGCTGAAGGAATAGCATCATTAGAGGACATGCCCCAATTAACATGATCATTAGGGTGCACCACACCTCGGTCTCCACGCTTGCCACCAAGAATTTCAATGGCACGGTTAGCAATGACCTCATTAGCATTCATGTTGGTGGAAGTACCAGAGCCAGTTTGAAAAATGTCGACAACAAACTCACCGTCAAGGTTTCCATCCGCCACCTCCATTGCTGCTTGCTTTATGGCCTCTGCAATCTTGCCATCAATGTCCCCAAATTCTTGATTTACCTCACAAGCACAATATTTGATCAGCCCTAAAGCTCGAACAAACGTGCGCGGAAAACGCAAATCGCTAATTGGGAAGTTAAGCACAGCACGCTGGGTGCTGGCTCCATAATAAGCATTTGCAGGAACCTCCATTGTCCCCATGGAATCACGTTCAACACGAGTAAGTTCTTTAACGGCCATTTCTTTTCCCTCTACATTTGATATCTTGTCTTGGGTCATCGGGTAGTAGTGCAAACTAACCTGGTACATAACACTGCCAGCATCTTAAACACCTGGCTTACTCTGGTGACTGTCAACTGCACCAAAGCCTTATTATATATGCTGTTGGGACCAGAGTGCAGCTTGAGTTCTATCACGCAAGTTGAGCTGAGTAAGAATACGTGTTATGTGATTTTTAACTGTTCCTTCCGTTATGTATAGTGTTTGGGCAATTTCTTTATTGTTCTTGCCTTGCCCAAGCAACTGCAACACTTCCAACTCACGGTTAGTAAACATCTTCTGGTATTGAGTCTTGTTAGCCACAGCACAAGCATTAACGTGCGAGAGGATCTTGGACATCACTGTCATGCCAAGCTGTGCACTGCCAGAGCATGCTGCCCGAATGGCCTGAGCTAGTTGCTCCGTAGGCACATCTTTCAGCAAATAACCCGAGGCACCAGACTGTAAAGCTTGCACAATGTATTCATCATCATCAAATGTTGTTAGCACAAGTATCTTAATTCCTGGGTGACGCTCATGAATTATGCGCGTGGCAGCAACTCCGTCGCGCACCGGCATGCGTACATCCATCAATATGACATCCGGTTGCAGGC
>JACQVM010000344.1 GCA_016209785.1 Candidatus Melainabacteria bacterium
CTTTATAACTTATTTTTGTCAAGTATATCTAGCAACAATTCATGAGTAAGTTTGTTGATCAGGTTGTCATAACAGTTCGCTCTGGCGACGGGGGCAACGGCATTGTTGCTTGGCGCAGGGAAAAATATGAACCTCTAGGTGGACCAGCAGGAGGCAACGGTGGACGAGGTGCTCACGTATACCTTGAGGTTGATCCCAGCTTAGCAACGCTCCTGGACTTCCGTTATAAGTCTAGCTTTGTAGCACCAAGTGGAGCTCGTGGAGGTCCTAAAGGCAAACATGGGCAGCATGGTAAGGACCTAGTGATTAAGGTTCCAGCAGGAACAACCGTCAAGGACTTAGACAGTGGAAACCTCATAGCTGATCTTACTGAGCCTAACCAGAAAGTTTTGGTAGCCGTGGGCGGGCATGGTGGCAAGGGGAATGCTGACCTAGCTACAGCAACGAGGCCATCGCCAGCTTACTGTGAACCTGGACAATCTGGCATAGCTCGCCACCTAGAACTAGAGCTTAAGATATTGGCTGATGTTGGCATTATAGGCATGCCCAATGCTGGGAAGTCAACACTGCTTTCGCTTATGACCTCGGCTAGGCCCAAGATTGCAGATTACCCATTTTCGACCCTGGAACCTAATTTAGGTGTAGTCAAAGAAAATGACGGTGACAGCTATGTTTTAGCCGACATTCCTGGTTTGGTAAAAGGAGCCTCTCAAGGTATTGGGCTAGGGCACAAGTTTTTAAGGCATATTGAACGAACACGGCTTCTTGTACACATATGCGATATTAGTTCCTCCACCCTGGTAGAAGACATTGCAGCAGTTAACCAAGAATTACACCAATACAGCAAACACTTAAGCGAGCTGCCACAAATCCTTGTCCTCAACAAAAGCGACTTGATTGACAAGCAATTATCGGACAAGATAGCTACTAACCTTAAGGCTAAACTGGTACCCGTAGCTAGTGGCAAGACAAGCAAGGATGTAACTTGTGTACTAGCAATCTCTTGTATTAACCAACAAGGATTGGCTCATCTTAAGAAGGTTTTGCCTATACTGTTAAGTCAGCTAAACAACCAACCTGAATATCTTAACTTACAGCCTGACGCTAAAGCTTCAGCACACCCTGATCGAAGCTTTGTGGTTGTCAGAAACAAAAAAAACCTTCTGGTCCTGGGAGATCATATTGAGCGACTAATCTCGGTCACCAACCTAAGAAACACTGAATCCTTGCACCACTTAAATGATGCCTTGCGCAAGCTAGGTGTCCAGGAAACTTTAAACAAGCAAGGCGCACAGCCGGGAGACGAAGTTATTGTTGCAGGAATTAGGTTAACCTTTGGCGATGAGCTTTATTAGGTACTCTTGTCGGTACTTGATGCGACCTTGGAAGAGTGTTTCTTAAGATTGTCCTGCCTACGGCTACGTACTAACCTGCGTTTACGATTCAGCACCTTGCTGGCGCGTTTGAAACCTTTCTGTTGTGCCATGGTCTTTGCTCCCCTAAAGACTTTTGATAATACAACAGTCAGACCCAAAGATTACCTAGATACTGCATGCCATTAGGCAATCCACTTATCAATGAGCTTAATATACTCTTGGCAATGGGTGGGAACAAGGTCAGCCTCTCCAAATCAGAAACCGGGATAAAATCAACCCCTGCCAACACTGGCTCATTGCCAACACGCAGAGCCCCACCTACAACCTTGCCCCTTAAATAGATATTAACAATATGACGTGACCGATCAGGAGCAATGGCTTCTGAAAGAAAACAAAAGCCTTCAATTTCTACATCAAGCCCTGTTTCCTCCTTAAGTTCTCTTACGGCACACTCAACAAAAGTCTCGCCATACTCCAGTCGTCCACCTGGAAGCACCCAATAAAGCCTGTTGCCCTTGCGGTGCCGCACAAGAAGGATCTTCTTATCAGCCCCAATGACAATAACTGACACACGGGTAGTAGGAATGACCTGGCTTGGCTTATGTTTATAGCGACGCTTTGACAATGGTTTGCCTTATGGTTGCTTGTGCAAAAAATTCTACGGCAGGGTGCGTTACCTTAGCACATAAAGTCCAGCTTAATTGCAAATGCAACACAATGCTCACCAAACAAGATTTCATCTGATACTGTAATGAGATGCTGCCAATATTGGGATTTAGCGCGTGAGTGTTTGCGAGTTAAAGGAAAAACTCAAGGCTCTAGAGAAGGAGGCACTAGATGCTTTAGCTCTGGCTGATTCAAGTGAGGCTGTCGAGCAAATTCGCCTCAGTTATCTTGGCGCCAAGGGCGCACTGACAGCCATTTTGCGTGGACTGAGCCAGCTTAGCAAAGAACAACGTCCTGAAATTGGCCAGTTAGCCAACGCTGTCAAGGAGCTCATTACCCTAGAACTAAATAAGACCAAAGAGACTATTTTATATAAAGAGCTTGAAAAGCGCCTCGGACACGAAAAGATTGACGTAACCTTGCCAGGCACAGGGCATAAGTTAGGACACATTCACCCTCTTACCCAAATTACAGACCTAGTGATTCATATTTGTTATGGCATGGGCTTTGAAGTTGCTGAAGGGCCAGAAATTGAAACTGAGTATTACAACTTTGATGCACTAAATACCCCAGCCGATCACCCGGCACGCGATGAGCAAGACACTTTTTATACAAACTTAGGCCCTACATCTTTGTTAAGGAGCCAAACATCTACTGTTCAAATTCGGGTAATGGAGAAAAGAAAACCACCGCTTAGGATAATTTCTCCGGGCCGTGTTTATCGCAATGAAGAAATCAATGCTCGTAAGTATCCTCTTTTCCATCAAGTAGAAGGGCTCCTAATTGATCGCCATGTAACTTTTGGACAGCTAAAGGGTACCCTCAATGAGTTCATTAGACGCTTGTTTGGCAAGCCCCTTAAAACACGCTTTCGCCCAGACTTTTTCCCTTTCACTGAACCTAGTGCTGAGTTAGATGCTCAGTGTCCTTTTTGTATGGGATCGGGTTGTCGCACCTGTGGGCAGCGTGGTTGGCTTGAGCTTTTAGGCTGTGGAATGGTTGATCCGTTTGTCCTAGCCGGTGTAGGCATTGACAGTGATGAGTGGAGCGGCTTTGCCTTTGGAGTCGGCATTGAGCGATTGGCCATGCTCAAATTTGGCATTAACGATATTCGTTACTTTTTCATGAGCGACCTTAGGTTCCTCGAACAATTTTAAGCAACAAATGAGGATTTAAAGAGTGCGGCTTTCCTTTGACTGGCTATCAGAGTATGTTGACCTAAGCGGGCTTAGCGCAAACGTTGTTGCAGACTTGTTAACCATGGGTGCTTTTGAAGTCGAAGAAGTAGAAAAGGTCGGCCCAAATATTGACGGCCCACTGCTGGTAGGACAAATTATTGAAATAAATCCACACCCGTCTGCTGACAAGATCCGCCTTACAAAAGTAAAGGTATCTCCTAACGC
>JACQVM010000341.1 GCA_016209785.1 Candidatus Melainabacteria bacterium
CATCAAAAGTCAGAAGAAAAAGTATGATAAGCACAAAACTGCTCAGCCAAATGCGTTTTACAATCGTGACAACGCTAGACATTATTCGCACAGACCTTGAGAACCAAAGAAATGGTACGAAATTATGGAGGCAGACGTCTTAATTATCTTTCAAGCAAGCCTCTAAGACTTTTGCCAACTCCTTGAGTGCTTTTAAGAAAGTTCGCCCAAATGGCAAGCGACACAACGAGGAGGAAAGCTCCACACAATATGACGCCACACCAAAATGATTGCGGCTCATAGCGGAATTCTACTGTATGACTGCCAGCACTGACAGCTACTGCGCGGAAAAGATAGTTGGCTTGGAAAATGGTTGTTTCTTGGCCGTCAACAAATGCTCGCCAGCCAGGATAAAAAGTGTCTGTCAATACCACAAATCCTGGAACACTGGCTAAGGCGTGTAGCTTAACATAGGCGGGATCAGCTCTTTGAACGACTACGTTGTCTGTACTTATATTGTTAGGCTGGTCATTGACGGGTATAGAGTATCCCTCCGGAAGTCCTTCGAGCACAACCTGTGAATGGCAATCAAATGTCTTTGCGGCAATTTTTCTTAGTGCATCCTCTTTGCTTAATGCCCGTATGATCTTGTGTACCAAATAGGTTCTTTCAACTGCATGAGGGTTCTTGTACAGCCTTGCCTTGTGCTTAGTATCTTGCACCAATTTGAAATGGCGGTGCTGAATCTCAAGGGCAGGAAGACAATCTTGTAGATCCTGCTGACCTAGTAAGGCTACATGATCAACCAGCCTGACTAACCCAGGTTTGGGATTGACTAACCTGATAGCATCCTTGTCAAAAACTTGAATGCCTATGGAAACCTTTCCCTGGTTGTGGAGCATTTGTGGAACTGGTAGGCTAAACCACAAGCGTAGATTGTCCTTTCCAGGTAGAGTTGTTGTAATGTTTGTATGTCCGTCAGTTACAAGTGACACCAAGTCTCCAAACCACAGAACTTGATCGGCAGAGTTAAGTAAAACAAAGCAAACTTTATAAGATGAAGTCTTCTTGTCTGTGAGGTGCCAGTCTACAGATCCTAGTATTTCGCGATTCAAAGCGTCATAGACTATGTTCTTGGCTATGAGTGTTAGACCTGGAAACAGGTCTTCTTGTACCTGAACAATATGCTTGTTTATGCTTTGGGGCAAGGATTCCTCTTGTGATAGCAGCCCTTGCTGACTCAAGACATAGGCAACAGCAGCCATGTCTATTGTGGTTGGCAACCGTGAGTCAAAAACTTGTCTGAATGTATCTGTCCTTGCCCCTAGAAGTCTTATGAAGTTAAGGTAGCGGCGTGGGAACATTGGATTGTGTGTCCGAATATCGTTAATGCCATAAACAATGTTGGTGTTTGGGCGGAATAAGTGATCGCCAGTGGCTAGCATACGGAATTGAGGCGATGTAAGTTTATCCAACAGTTCTAGCTTGGGATATTCAAATAGTGGCTGGTTAGGAAGTGATGCCTTAGCAATAGAGGCTTGGCTTGCAAAGCTAAGGCAAACACACAGCCAAGGTACCGTCCAAGAAGCCCTAACAATGAGCCTGTGTTTACGTTGCTTGACCATGAGAAGTGTCAGCACCAACAGCAATAACACGGCATCACGAACTAGTGCATGAACACTTATTGACATGTCCGGCAATGCTGAATCAAAGGCTCCCGATCTTAAGCTAATGTGTAAGGCACGTAAGATGAAAGGAACAGTGATGACAGCCAGGCTTGTGAAGCATAGTGTTAGCCAGCGTTTATCTGGGCATTGAAGTTCTTGGCAAGCCTCCTGTAAGCCAAAAGCAGCAAGCAAGGCTAAGAATAAAAGCAGCACAAACAAACAATAGACAGTAACAAGAGAAGAAAACGGTTGTTTGTGGAGCACTAAGCTAAATGGCCACATCTGTGTAACTGTGAAGAAGGCAGTAAGTGCACACAGACTCAAGGTGATTACCTTGTTATATGCTGGCGGGCGGCAAAAGGCAGCCAGTGGTAACATGGCGGCTACAATAATCCCAAGATATGGGCTGGCACCAGCAAAACCAGGATGTAGGATGTTGAGCATTACTCCTAACCATGGTACTCCTTGGGAAAGCGGGGCAGCAAACTTGTATGAATCGGAATTGAGAAGGTACTCGGCAAACGGCAACAAGACAGGAGCTGCCAAGCAAGAGGCGCTCAGATAAGTTATAGCCAAGCCACCGATGGTGCTATAAAGGCGGACAATTAGTGGAACTGAGGCGTTTTGCCCAAATGGCTGGGCAGTCATAATCAAGGATAGGAGACTGGCAAAGCCAATAGCAAAGAAGGCTGACTCAGGGTGTCCAGATAAGATAACAACTGCCATGCCACCACCGGCAATGATAAATTTTCTCCAGGAAGGACTCTGAGATGCTCTGGCAAACAACCAGCAAAGAAAAGGAAACAAAGAGTTGACAGGACCTGAGGCAAGCTCTAAGTACCATAGGTTGAAGGGACACAAAGCATAAGCCAAAGA
>JACQVM010000335.1 GCA_016209785.1 Candidatus Melainabacteria bacterium
CATTTAGACTTTCTAGCATGACCTTAACAGCTCGGTAGGCATCAGGGACGGAATGAAGTTGCCCATCAAATTTGTGTTCCCAATTCAGCCATACTTGCCCGTTAAAATTAGCATCATAGTAATTGTCGCGGACCAGTTGCCAGGCACGTTGGTAGACCTCCTGGGGAGTCGAACGGTGCCCGGATGCAGGCTGGTAAAACGTGCAGATGACAACAAATAGGGCCAATAAACACGACCCTACGCGCTTGTTTAAGATCATAGGTTTCCAATCTTGGGTTAGCCAGGTTGTAAGGGTCAGCTCGTACCGGCTTTAGGCTGGCTCTGAGTGACTATGTCTTTTATTCCCTATTTCTTAAGGATTTAACCCGCCAAGATTAAAACTTTAGGCCGTACTCTGCCCAACGCTGGCTAACTTGTTCTTGAATAGCTGGCGACATTACCAATGGGGAAGGCCAGTCCCTGGTAAATCCTTCAGATTGCCATTTACGTGTAGCATCAATGCCTGCTTTAGAACCATAACCTAAGATTGGGCTACTATGATCCAAAATGTCCAAAGGACCATCTACAAACATTATGTCTCGATGAGGATCTGTATTGCCAAATACATTTAATGCTACTTCCGCAAGATTTTGGACATTTATATCTTTGTCTACAACAATCACAAACTTGGTAAACATTAGCTGCCCGACTCCCCAAATGGCATTCATGACCTTACGTGCATGTCCTGGATAGCGTTTGTCTATGGACACTATGGCACAGTTATGGAAAACACCCTCCCAGGGTAGGTTCATGTCCACGATCTCAGGCAACAAAAGCTGAATCATGGGTAGAAAAATCCGCTCGGTAGCCTTTCCCAGGTAGCAGTCTTCTTGTGGTGGCTTGCCTACAATAATGGTCTGATAAATGGGATTGATGCGATGAGTTATGGCAGTAACATGCAGGACAGGAAACAGTCCCGGTAGGCTATAAAAGCCAGTGTGATCGCCAAAAGGTCCTTCTATCTTAAGCTCGCTCTGGTCTACATAACCCTCAATGATAATTTCGCTAGAGGCTGGAACTTCCAAGTCTACAGTTTTGCACTTAACAAGGCGTACAGGGCTGCCACGTAGAAACCCAGCAAATAGCAATTCATCAACATCAGCAGGTAGCGGTGCAGTTGCTGCATAGGTTATGGCTGGATCGCAACCTATGGCTACTGCGACCTCAATTTTGCTGTCTAGTTTGACAAATTGGCTCTTATCAAACAATGTTCCGTAGTTAGGTGGTTCTGCCAACTGCCAGGATTTAGGCTCTGAGGTGGAGCAGTCTTGCATCATGGCTGCTGCCACGTGTCTTCGAGATTCCTCAAAGTGTCTAGCACCATCGTGGTGTTTATGCCAGTGCATGCCAGTGCTTGTGTTGTCGTATTGTTGTAAGCGGTAAACTCCCAGGTTTCTTGTTTTAGTCTTAGGATCTCGGGTTATGACCACACCAAATGTAATAAATGGTCCAGCATCACCAGGCCAGCATTTAAGAATGGGTAGTTTGTTGAGCAGCGGCTCTTTGGTGTTAGTAATGACTACTTCCTGACAAGGAGCAGTTGCGTGGGTTAACTTAGGAGGAAATTGTCCCAAGGTCAATAAGGCTGGCAGCATGCCAATTTTGTCTAGCAGGGTCTCAGGAACCTTTGGTTTCATCAGTGTTCGCAGACGTTCAGCAATCTCGTTTAGGTCACTTACCTGAAGCGACAAGCACATTCTTCTTGTTGAGCCAAATGCATTTATCAAAACAGGCATGTCAAAGCCCTTAACTGATGTGAACAGTAGTGCCTTGTTGGTTTGTGTAGGACCTTTGCTTACCCTATCTGTAATCTCGGCAATTTCTAGATCTGCCGAGACAGGCGCATCGATGCGCAGGAGCTCACCTTCCCGTTCCAGTACTGTTACAAACTCGCGTAGAACATGGTAAGCCATGATGATTATGATACCGCCTACGGTATTGTCTCAAGTGGGTTGTTCATCAGTGTATGGTGGCAATCGCTCACTTAGGTTACGAAGCCACATAATTAGCTCCAAATGGCGTCTCCGCTTGGCTTCCCTTGCTTCGCCTGCTCGGCTTGGATTGTCAATCTCTGATGACTTTTTAGCTGAGACTTCCGTCACAATGGCCTTCCGTGGTTGCTCAGTGGATTGAGCTTGATCAAGCTTGCTAAATACCGATTGTAATTGAGCTTGTTGCCCAGAACATGAAATTTTAGTTGGATTGGGGTTTGCCTAAAACAATGTTGGCAGATGTACTGGACAACAAATAAGACAACATGGCTCGCCATGCCTGACCCCTGTGTGATAACTTATTTTTTTCTTCGGGCGATAATTGAGCAGCAGTAATTTCCTTGTCCATCAGGTAAAAGATAGGATCGTAACCAAATCCATTTTCCCCTTTGGCCTCAAAACCAATGCGACCAGGCCAAGCTCTGGTTACGCTGTGAAGGATTTCTCCTTGCTGATTCACTAAGACCATACTGCACAAAAATGCTGCGTCACGTCTACCGTTTGGAATGTGAGCCATTTCCTTAAGCAGTTTGAGGCATCTCTGTTGGTCATTGCCATGGCAATATCTAGCAGAATGAATACCTGGTTGGCCATTCAGGGCTTCAACAATAAGACCTGAGTCGTCAGCTAGTGCTGGCAACCCTGTCAAAGTAGCAGCCTCACGGGCTTTAATTGCTGCATTTTCAAAGAAGGTTGTGCCAGTCTCCTTTGGACTAAACTCTTGCGGTGCTAAGGTTAGCTCCAGCCACGGGACGTCTCCTGCTAGCTTCATAAGTTCGCACAGCTTTCCGGCATTCTTGCTGGCTAGCACAATTTTCATTATGGAGATTTTGCCCGTTTTGGATGAGGATGAGTCACCTTGGTCTTAGGTAAGGCTGTGACGTTACTGCTAGTGAGTGTGTTGTTGGCAGTTCCTTTCTTGCGGTGATCTTGTCGTTGAACGCGTAAAACATCGCTAATTTGGCTAATAACTTGTGAAATCTTGGTGAGCTGATCGATATCAACAACATCCAAGACCAGGTTAATGGTGGCTGTTTTGGTGTCTTTACGGGTCTCTACCCTTAAGTCACGTAGGTTGATTTTGTTGTCAGATATCTTTTTCAACAAATCGCCAGCAATGCCCACGCGGTCGATGCACTCTACCTTAAGTGAGGCAGGATATGTTGAATGACGTTCGGCAGACCAGTCAACAGCCATCTGACGACCAGTATCTACTGTCAGTAGGTTTGTGCAATCGCTACGATGTACAGCAATACCGCTGCCTCGGGTAACCACCCCTACAATTTCTTCACCAGGCACAGGTGAGCAACATTTGGCTAGGTGATGCATCAGCCCGCCAAGGCTGCCAATATAGCTAGGCTTTTGGGCTGCCTGTGTTTTGCTGACAAGGCTTTTCCGAAGTGGCTTCTCTGGCTCACCTGGCTCGCGTATGCGATTGACCACTTGTGCTACTGAAAGATCGCCATAGCCTACTGAGGCCAGAATGTCGTTAACCTCGCTTATATTGAGCTTCTTGCCTACTTCCTTCAGTTTGTCAGAGCGCAGAAACTCATCAAGAGCAGGCTTGCCTAGCTCAGCTTCGAGCATTTGTCGCCCTTGCTGGATATGTTCTTCCCGATGATGTTTCTTAAACCATTGGCGAATCTTATTCTTAGCTCCATGTGTTTGAGCAAAGTTAAGCCAGTCCATGTGCGGGTGAGCATTCTTGGCTGTAATTATCTCGGCAATGTCGCCATTGTTGAGAGGTGTATTAAGCGGCACAATACGGTCATTGACACGTGCGCCAATGCAATGATGTCCCACGTCAGTGTGTATGCGATAGGCAAAGTCTATTGGTGTTGAGCCTGTTGGTAAGTCAAAGACATCTCCTCGGGGACTAAAGACAAAAACCTCGTCGGCAAACAAGTCCATCTTGACTGTATCAAGGTATTCTTGTGCATCTTTTAAATCTTGCTGCCATTCCACCAATTGTCTCAGCCAAGACAGCTTGCGATCTACGTGAGAGTCAGCTTTGACAGATTCGCCTGATTCTTTATAACGCCAGTGAGCAGCAATCCCATACTCAGCAACGTAATGCATTCTACGTGTGCGGATTTGAATTTCCACAGGACGCCCCTTAAGACCAAGTACAGCCGTGTGCAGGGACTGGTAGCTGTTGGCCTTGGGCATAGCAATGTAGTCCTTGAACCGCCCAGGAATAGGTTTAAAGAGGTTGTGAACTATTCCCATTACCTCATAACATTTTTGGGTATCGGGATCTGAACCTAATTCACAGTAATTCTTCTCTTGGTTGCTGTCGATGATGACGCGGATAGCCAGAACATCATAAAGCTCTTCAAAGGACTTGTCTTGAGTGCGAATTTTTTTCCAAATGCTGAAAAGATGCTTGGGACGCCCTACAATCTCAGCGGCAATGCCACGTGTTTCTAGTTCGTTATAAAGTTTAAGAATAACCTGCTGTATCAGGGCTTCCCGGGCAGCCCGATTATCGGCTACTAGCTGCTGTATGAGGTTGTAGTCTTCAGGGTGAAGATATCGCAAGCTCAAGTCCTCGAGCTGCCACTTCATCTCACCTAAGCCAAAACGGTTGGCCAGTGGTGCATAAATTTCTAGTGTCTCTTGGGCAATTTCCTTTTGCTTGCGTTCGTTTAAGTAATCAAGAGTTTGCATGTTGTGTAGTCGATCGGCAAGCTTGACCAAGACAACCCGTGCATCCTCGGCAATGGCTACTATGAGCTTACGGAAATTCTCAGCTTGTCGTTCTTCTTTAGAGCTGAAACTAAACTTGCCAAGCTTAGTGACCCCTTCCACTATTTTGCGTATTTCTGGTCCAAACTTATCCTCAATGTCCTTAGGCTTTACAGCACAATCCTCTAGCACATCATGCAGAAGTGCTGCGCAGATTGTTTCTGTATCTCCGTTTAACTCAGCTAGGATTGTAGCTACACCTACCGGGTGAATTATGTATGGTTCTTCTGATTTACGCAGTTGCCCTTCATGGGACTGATAGGCAAATTCATAGGCAGCATGAATAGCTGCAATGTCCGTCGCTGGACGGGCTTGACGAGCTAGAACTGCAAATAGCGCACTTTCAATTGTAGAGGCCATCAAATTGCCTATTGGAGACCTTTTGTTAGTGTGCTCCACTGAACCTAATGAGCCATAGTGGAGTTAATGAAGATTATACATTTCAGCAATCCCCAATCCCAGCCTAAATTGGGCCTCGTGACAAACTATTGAGGGGAATTCCCACAAGCTTTGTCCTTGAGAGTGGGGATGTTACGACTGGACTTACTGATTCCAGGGCATGGACTTTGGTGAGGCTTCAGTACCTTGTTTAAAAGGACTACCACTAGGTCCCCAGAAATTGGTAATGGGCCGTTTAGGTGCAATCAGAGGTGTCTGAGCTGGTGCTGTGGTGGCAAAGTAATTGCCAGAGGCAGTTGAATCGGCAGTAGCAGGAGCAAAGTAATTGCCAGAGGGTTTGCTAGGGGCACTTTGAAAAACATGTGTGGGTGTAACTACTCCTAAGTTGCCTGTAACATGTCCGAAAGAGCCTGCCCAAAGTGCTCCAGCAACAGGATTGACGTACCAACTAAAGGGCCCACCCCAGCCATAGCCCCATGTGTACGGCATCCCGATACCCATACCTGGCAGACTACCTGGGTGGTGCGTAAAATACCCAGAGTAGCCAACACCATAGGGGATACCCCAATAACCCCAGCCAAAGGGGGAGACACTGCCAGCAGTAACCAAAGGCAGTGTAGCTTTGAAAGCATTTAACCCAGAGGTGGTGTTGTTTAAGCTGGACAGATTAGGACTACGAAAGACTTCTGTTGGTCGCTCATAAGGCTTAGGTTGTGAGGCAAACCAGGCAGGTACTGTAAAGCAACCTGCTTCCATACTGGATGAACCTGGGCAAGATTGTGTGGTGCTACTTTTGGTATCGTTGATGCCATTAGTGGTGGTACTGTTGAGAGAGGCAATCTGAGGTTGGTTGGCAGATTCCTTTTTTTGAAACTGAGTCCACCAACTTTGACTGTGTGCAGCATCTAGTGAACCATTCTCGGTTAGCATAGATTTGCTAAGGTGGATATCAACAACGGTTGGCTGACTGACGCTTGTGTTGTTGGATGTGCTAATTGGACCAAAGACATCTTGTGTAGGCTGTGATGTTTCATCCTTGGGTTTTATTGTTGGCAGAGTATTGTCCTTGGTTCTAACAATGTTTTTGATGGCAGACGAGCTTACATTAGCAATATGTGTGGGAGCTGTAGGGTCTTTGGGGGATGGCCGTGGGCTAACAGGGCTGAGAGCTAAAATTAATTCGTCGCCTTCCCACTTGCTTTTCAGCACTGGTGTCTGCAAAACTCCCCGTTGCCGTAAAACCTCATCCTGTACCTTGTCTTTCATGAAATTAAAGGCTTCAGCAAGCTTGGTGGTTTGACCATGGCTTCTTAGACCCGCTATAAGATGGCGGGTAAAGACACTGTTGGACTCTTCTTTAGATTCCCAGGAGACCTGGTTGGGCTCACTGGACGAGATAACTAGTTGACCAGTGCCCTGCACAACTTCCTCTGCATTGATGTTGCCAGATACATACACACCCTTAGTGTCAGGACTAGCGGCCCCACTGTGACAAGCATCCAAGATAACTACTACCCTGTCTGAATGCACCCGTCCCTTAATCATACGTGCAAGATCTTGCATAGGTATGCCAGTAGCATAAAGATTGTCGATGTCTGAATCATAAGCTATAAGGTAATTAACGCCACCCACGTCAAGACTAGCTGGACTGCCGTGAGTTGATAGGTAAATCAGTACAAGATCGTCTGGATGGGCAGCTCTAGGAAGCCACTTGCCACCTAAAACAGAAAGAACCCTAGTGCGTGTAGCTTCCTCATTTAAGAGCAGCTTTACATGATCTGGTTGAAAGCAAGCTTCACCAATAAGGTAGTTATAAAAGTCTTGTGCATCTTTAGCTGGGTATTTTAGGTTTAAGGCTGGGTCTGCAAATTTGCTTATGCCAACAACTAAGGCCCACTTGTCCTTAACTGGGCGATTGACCTTAGGAGTTGCTGCTACACAAACATTCCATTGAGCAGCGCTTAAGCTCATGATTAAGGTTAAAAAAGTTGCTAGGAAAGTTTTTGTCATTACCAGGCCCTCAAAAATGACCTTTCCCATTATCTACTTTTCTCTAACATCTTTTGTCCCTCGGTGGACTGTCCTAAGTGACCTGTCACAGCAAGGTATTCTTTCATAATGGCAACTCTGTCAATAGATTGCGGTAAGGGTCTAAGATAGTCTTTTATGTTAGCTAAAAAACTTTCTGGTCTTGGTGTAGCCAATGCTTTGCCGGAATTCTTTTTGGGAGGTACTGATGGTTGCGTTTTGTTGCCAATCTCTACTGCTTGCTTAAGCAAGGACATAGCTTGTTGCGTCTGACCTTCTGCCTTATATATTTGGCCAAGCATAAACAGATTGGCTGCTACATCTTCATGCTCCTTGCCCTTTAGCTTTTCAGTTAGTTCAAGGGCACGCTGAGCAAGAACTCTTGCTGTGTCGAGTTGTCCTGTTATTTGTTCTGAGCGTACCAAGTACACAAGCGCATCAAGAAAATCTTGGTGCTCGTCGCCATGGATCTTGTCGTAAATGGTCAGTGCATATTTGAGCATTTCTCGTGCTTTCTGGTATTGGCCTGTCTTGTAATAGCTAACGCCTAAGGCGTAGGCACTGTCTGCAGTACTAAGGTTTTCAGGGTTGTCTGCAGTTTCATAAATGGTTAACGCCTGTTTCAGCTCTAGCTCAGCCTGGGAATATTGGTCCTGCTTTATGTGTAGCAATGCCAGATAGTAAAGAACGTTTGCGACTTCAGGATGATCCTTGCTGACATAGTGTTCTAGCACTTCGTAGGCATGTTGCAATAGTTGTTCGGTGGCCAGTATTTTGTTTTGTTTCAACTTAACTTCCGTCAGGATTTTAAGAATCTCAACCTGGTGTGTATACTCCCGTGGATTTTTTTCAGCCTCAACCAAAGCAAAATCCAGCAATTTTTCTGCTTCAGCATATTGACCCTTGCTGGCCGCCTCAATGCCTCCTTTTTTAAATGTGTCACGTAGAATTGCTTGGGCATCTTGTGCACGAGCAGGCAAAGGACATACGTGCTGCAAGACCATGGCTAAGCTTATTGCTAGCTTAAGATCGCGACGAGCCGACCTTGCTTTCTTTACTGGCATAGACTGGTGTTAACCACTTTCTGTATTGAGGTACTTCACCACGGCATATGGAGATGTACAAGTCTTTAATTTTATTCGATATTACTCCAACAGTGCCTGTTCCTACAGGGCGTTTATCTACCTC
>JACQVM010000336.1 GCA_016209785.1 Candidatus Melainabacteria bacterium
CAAGCACCACACACGACCAACTGACAGCAAACACTAATAATTTGCTGCTCGAAAGGGCTGCATATCTCCTAGTCCAGATATGCCTCATGAACTGACTCATAGCAAAAACC
The DNA here is from genome assembly GCA_016209785.1 of Candidatus Melainabacteria bacterium. Classification (GTDB taxonomy): domain Bacteria; phylum Cyanobacteriota; class Vampirovibrionia; order Obscuribacterales; family Obscuribacteraceae; genus JACQVM01. The sequence continues at coordinate 111 of JACQVM010000336.1, forward strand.
ATGAGCGACCACGGGAAAAATCCACCAACAACATACGGCAGATAGAACCACCATGCATCTGGATTATGATGAGTAGTCACGCTCCCGGCAGCCCGTCCTAAATTTTGCTCAATGAAAAACTCTCTGGTAAATGCACCAGCCGTGGCAACATGTTCTGCTACAAACCAGGGAGCAGCTATAAGAGCAATGATAGTCAATCCCCACATTGGCTTGAGATTAAGTATGGACTTTGCCGCATCGGGTAATGTCCTTGCGGTAGTGGCCAGATAAACCACAACGGTACCACCGACAAGCACCATTCCAATTGGACCCTTTAAAAGAACTGTCAGCCCCAATACAGCGTAACCTAGCCATAGAAAGGCATTGGGTCCGCCATTTAACACCGTAAACAGTGCCATCATGGCAAATGACATCAATGTAGTGAGCGGTCCGTCCGTGAGTGAGACACGACTAATGACCAAAAACAGCGGGCTGGCAATGAGCACCAACGAAGACAAAAATGCAGCCCGACGTGTAAGAAAAGTCCTTCCCAGAGCAAAAATAAGGATTACTAGAGCTGCCCCACTCAATGCAGAGGGAATCCTAGCAGCAAACTCATTTACTCCCAATAGGGAATAAGAAGCTGCTATTAACCAGTAATTGAGAATTGGTTTTTCAAACCAAGGCAGATAATTTAAATGTGGGGTCAAAAAATTGCCAGACTCAACCATCTCCCTGGCACCTTCAGAATAGTACGCATCACTTGAATTTAAAATACCTGGCTCCCCCAACCCAGGGAAAAAGACAAGCACACAAAGAAGGCACAAAAGGGCAAGACAATACCAGTCCTGGTATTGCCAAGGTGCTGCAAAACCTTTACGAATTCTCAATTGGCACCCCTGATGAAGCATGGCTCACACAGCTTGGACACTTGCGACAATCTCGTGCATTGGCAACTCCACAACTGGGTAAGGTCAATGTCTACAGCTTAAGCCGCTTGTATATTGGCTCAGGAATCAGACGAATGATAAGCATAATCCAAAACCAAAACCAGGGAACATAAGCAATGTCTTTGCGTTTGTGACAAGCCTTCATAATGGCTGTGGCAGCCATATGAGGAGAAGCCACCCAGAACATGCCAGACTTTCCGAAGGTCATTTTAGTGTCCATAAAGCCTGGCTTAACGGTTAACACATGAACCCCACATTTTGCCAATCTGCTGCGCAAGCCTTGAAGAAATAAGCTTAGAGCTCCTTTTGCAGAACCATAGACATAATTGCTCTGGCGCCCGCGGTCACCAGCCACAGACGAAATCCCAACAATTAAGCCGTTTTGCTGTTGTTCAAACATGTTAGCTACATGAGTTAATAGTGAAACTGCCCCGGTATAGTTGGACTGAATTACTTGTTGAGCATGATCAAAATCCTTTTCCGCCTGCCTTTGATCTCCTAACTCTCCGACTGCCACCACTACAACATCTAGAAACCCAAAGTTAGTCTTTACGTTATCTATCAATTGTTTGTGTGACCCATAGTCCTCAGCCAAATACATTCCACACAAGACATCTGTTGCAAAACGAACAGATAAATCACGGGCAATGCGCTCAGTCTCCTCAACGTCTCGTCCGGCCAGGTACAACTTTGCACCAAGCTCGGCAAATCGATAAGCCAATGCACGTGCCAGACTTGAAGTTGCTCCTACGATAAGTACAACTGGTTGGTTCATGCTGGGCAAATCTGCAATCTTTCTGACATTGTCGAAGAAAACATGTTTAAGGGATCTACTGCTGACTTTACAGCCAGCCACCGCGTCAGTTTTGGATACATCTCCCGAAAAACCCCGGGCGTCAGCCGAGCATCTTTGGCTAAATACACACGCCCTCCATGTTTGAGGACAATCCCATCTAGCTCATTTAAAAATTCCATAAGACCTGGTCTTATTGGCATATCCAGGGTAATGGTGTAACCAGACATAGGAAATGACAATAGCCCTTCCTGCGGACCAAAGCGCTTTAAGACAGCCAAGAAAGAGCCCCAACCACATTTGCTTGATAAATACAGCATACTCTCTAGTGCCTGCCGACTCTCGGACTCAGGAAACACACACTGATATTGCACAAAACCTTTATTTCCATACAACCGATTCCACTCTAGGATCCCATCCAGAGGATAGAAAAACGAGTCGTAATCAACCACAACATGCATATGCTTAGAGGTGTGATGAGCATAATACAGACTGTTGAAAAGGCTAATTGATTGTCTGTTAAGTAATCCATTAGGCAAATCAAAGGGCACCGTCATTGTCCGCCTACTAGTTACATTGAGCGGATTGATTTTTTGTTTTGTACTTAAGTCACTTAAGCAAGCATGATTACCCAGCATTAAAATACTCCTGCCAAGTTTACTGCCTGTGGCAAGACAGTCCAGCCAGGCTACTGAGTACTGATAGTTACTTTCGTGTTCATCAAAAAGAGCCATAGTCTCATTAAGATTGGCGGACTTGATGCTATGCAGTTTAATGAAGGACGTCTCAATGGGGCGCAAAGAAAATTCCACATCAACAATTGCACCAGTTAGACCCATCCCACCTACCGTGGCCCAGAACAAATCGCTATAAGCCTCGGCTGAACATTCAACTATTTCCCCTGAAGCCAGGGCAATTCTTAGACGTTTTACACAACTAGAGAACCCTCCGTCCCTGTGATGATTTTTGCCATGCACATCACAAGCC
>JACQVM010000352.1 GCA_016209785.1 Candidatus Melainabacteria bacterium
GAGCACCATTCCAACCTTGTTCCTTGGCAACAATTAGCATTGTGCCAAGGTGCCAAACTTGTATACATTGAACTCACGAGAGAAGGTCTAATAGACCTTAACACGGTACAACAAGCCATTACTCCCCGCACAAAGCTAGTATGCATCACCCAAATGTCCAACGTGTTGGGCACCATCACCCCCATTACCGAGATTGTCCAGATAGCACACAATCATGGTGCACTTGTGTTTGTAGATGCTGCTCAGGGTGTGCCACATCTGCCAACTTCTGTGACCGATATGGATTGTGACTTTCTGGCCTTTTCCTTCCACAAGATGCTTGGCCCAACTGGAGTGGGAGTGCTCTATGGCAAGGTGAACATCTTAGATGCCATGCCACCATTTTTGCTTGGCGGAGACATGATTAGTGCTGTCTGGCGTGACAAAACACGCTTCAATGAGCTTCCCTTTAAGTTTGAGGCAGGCACACCCAACATTGCTGATGTAATTGCCTGTGGAGCTGCAATAGACTATCTGCAAGAGCTCGGTATGGACTCTGTCAGAAATCATGAAATTGAGCTTACTCAATATGCAATTAACAGGCTTGCTGAGCTAGAGAGTGTAATAATATATGGACCCCTAGATGCTCAAGCTCGTGGTGGTGTTGTGTCCTTTAACTTTGCAGATGTGCATCCGCATGATATTGGCCAAATACTTAATGACGCAGGTATAGCCATCCGTGCAGGGCACCACTGCTGCCAGCCACTCATGCGTGACTTAAATGTTGCTGGTACAGCTCGAGCGAGCTTTTATATTTACAACACCAAAGACGAAGTAGACCTTCTCATGGAAGCCCTCAAAGAGGCTAATAAGGTTATGGGACATGTCGCTTGCAGATGATCTTTACAGGGAGACAATCCTGGATCATTACCATCATCCACGCAACCAAGGCGTAATTGATGATCCCACAGTTCAGCTAGAAGGTGTAAATCCGCTGTGCGGAGATGAGATTACACTTTATTTGGTTATTAACAACGGAACCATCTCTGACGTTAGGCTTAAGTCTAAAGGCTGTTCCATTAATATGGCTTCTGGCTCCATGATGACAGAAGCAATTTCTGGTCAGCCACTTCAGCGTGCCACCGAAATCGTCGAGCTTATAAAAGACATGCTGCTCGGAAAATCACAAGAAGTTAGCTTGCCTGCCGAGCTAGAAGATTTGGAAGCCCTTAAGGGGGTTAGGAAATATCCAGTACGTATAAAATGCGCATTACTACCTTGGAACACACTAGCCGAAGCCATTAATGATGTCTTGGAGCCTGCTAAGAGCTAAGTCTGCTATCCGTCAAAGGAGGTGAGACAATGACAACCCTACAAGAAGATGTGGTACGAGAACAACTGAAAACTATTGTTGACCCTGAACTAGGGATAAACATTGTTGATTTAGGCCTGATTTACGGCATAGACATTAACAATGGCAACATCACCATTAAAATGACCCTGACCTCTCCAGCTTGCCCGTTGGGAGGCGTAATACAAGCTCAGGTTCACCAAGCACTAAGTAAGCTCCCCTGGGTCCAAAACCCTAAAGTTCAGCTTGTGTGGAGCCCTCGCTGGGATCCACACACCATGATGACCGAAGAAGCCAAGTTGGAGCTAGGCATCTTGTAGCTGTAAACTTAAACTCTCTCAATGACCGTTGCTAAACTAATTTCTTTGGATTCCAATGCCCAAATTAGTGATCCACGACAACGATGGTCACGTTGATGATCTTTTGAGCAGCTTGCTCTTGTGGCTGTCATCGAATATAGATCTTCAAGCAATCATCATCACCAACGGAGACTGTTATGCAGATCAATCTTTTGCAGCACTCATTAAAATGGCAACCTACCTTGATTTGGAAGGTGCCGAGATAGCATATAGTGAAGATCCCGTTGCCAACCCGTTTCCAGACAATTGGCGAAAGGAAAGCTACATACTAAACGAACTTCCTTTGTTTGCTGAACTTTCCTTGAAGAAGCCTTATCAGCAAGCCCGTTCTCGAAAGGCCGAGCAAGTGCTGGTGGATTGCCTGACTCACTCCCGTCAGCCATTAACCATTGTCTCAACTGGTCCTCTGACAAACATCAATAAGCTCTTTGAATACAATCGACACCTTAAGAGCAAGGTCGAGCAGTTGGTCATTATGGGTGGTGCTCTTCACTGCAGCGGTAACGTAGAGAACAAAGAAAGTAATGGCAGCGCTGAGTGGAACATATATGCCGACTCAAAAGCAGCAAAGGCAGTTTTGGATCTTGGCATTCCTATAAAGATGATTCCGCTTGATATTACTAACGAGTTGCCTGTTACAAAAAACTTTCTTGAGCGCCTTGAGATACAGTCCGAAACTTGCAGAGCATCACGCTTAGCACTTACACTCTGGTCACTTGTAAAAGGATTTGACTATTACTTCTGGGACACGGTCACAGCAGCAGCAGTTATTAGTCCTGATCTGTTTAGCTTTAAAGATATCCGCATAGATATCTCAACACATGGTCCCAGTCAAGGAAAAACATCATCGGTCATATTTGGTGGACGCAAGGTTAAAGTTGCAACCTCGGTCAACAAAAGTGCTTTTGAGGATTTAGTACTCACAATTCTTCAAGGCAGGTGAAAAAGGATAGGCGTATGTATGCCCTAAGTCCGAGGTTTAGATACTAGAAACCCTCGTAGACAAATGCTCCTTTGATCGTCTCCGTGTCCCGTTCGCTAACGCCTTGTGCTCGCACAACGCTATACCAGTTCGCTCGCACTTGCTCAGTCATGGTAGAAATGATTTCCTTTGCTTCATTCTGATCGAGCAAGAAGCGTGAGCACTGGGTCAATAGATTATTCGCATTCGCAAAGCGCCCAAAATTGCCGCATTCTAGAGCCAGATCGCGACGTTCCAGTGATATCGCAGGCGATGGTGTGAGGTCGTATGCAGGTGAAAGTCTCCAATCTCGATCAAATGCTATCAGAGCATGATTGCGAGGATGATCATCCGTGTTAGAAATAAGTGCATTGAAGCAAATACGGCGAAACAACTCCGCTGCATCTCTCCTGGGCTCGGCGACTACTCGGCGTAATTCCTCAGACATGAGTACATAAGACCAACGGTCGCGTTGTAGTGGCAACTCTTCTGCGCGAAGCAGTGTGAGTCCGCTTATCATTCGTGCCCGAACGTACCCTCGGGTAGTTCTTTCGCGATCGAATCGTTGAACCAAGAGAACATCTTTACCCCCAACGCTTTCGATGCGACTTCTGGCTGCGTTAATACCACAGCTTCTCGCCAGCTCAAGCATCGCATGCTCAACACGGGGATTATTCCAGCGATCATCCTGACGTCCAAATTTTGCAACCCAAAGGCCTACATCGTCTTCCACAACAGCTTTGGGCCGAGCCCCTCCCATGGAAGTTCCTAGGAGCAGCAGTTCTTGGGCTTGGATGGTTTCATGGTCAGGCTCCTCAAGTTGTTCTCGTATCAATTTTTCCGCTATTTTCTGAAGCCGCTCTAGTTCAAGTGTTTTATTGAACTTTCGCAGAGGAGCTGGAGGTTTTTGGTTCAATCCAAATCCAAGTGCCCCTGCACGGTCATC
>JACQVM010000359.1 GCA_016209785.1 Candidatus Melainabacteria bacterium
CCTATGACCTTAGCATCCTTAAAAATTGGACTCCCAGAGGACTTCTCGGGCAAGTCCAGGTCATGGATTAGGTGCCAGGGATCCGATGGTCGTAAGGCACCCAGCAAATGTCCGGATTGCATGTGCGGAAGCCCTGTAATCTCGTCAACGATCAGGCTTTCCACAATGTCAAATGGAGATAGTGGTAGTTGAGGAGCTATCTCGAGTGGTTTCATTGCATACTGGTTTAAGGGATCGTGCTGTTGGACTTCTCGAATTTGCTTTATCCTCACCAACTCACATAGAACAGAAAACACCGTGTAATCATCCAGATGAGCCAAGCGCCACATTTGTCCAATTGGGCAAAATCCATCAATAAGGGGCCAAATAATTTGAGCATCCTCTTGCACCTCAGCAGGAAGTCGTACATGGTCAAGTTTGTCGCTTGCCCTCTCGTAAAGAGCATCCTCCCCACCTAGTTCCAAGAGATACTTGGGGATTTCGTCAAGTCGACGGTGTGCCTCAATCAGCAACATATCTGCTGGATGTTTAATGGGTTGTCCTGTTTGCCAGTCAGGTTCTTTATGAGCATGGAAGTAAAAGTTGCCGGCAAGATGCTGACTTGTCATTTGGTAGATGGCTGTTTCATTAACAAGGCTGCCAAATACAGACTGAACAATCCTGCCATCACGCAAAAATAGCTGAGCTAATGTGTGGTTGCGCTCATTGGTGATTTCCAGAGTACCGTGTTTGCGAGCGTTAGTTATGGTTTGAATAACTAGTGGCAAATCAAGTTCTGTCAAATTGCCGCTTAAGCCCTTGTCCCGTAATGGTGGTGGGAAAGACAAAAGCTCGTTTGCATTGGCAACAAAGTCGGCAGACATCTGTGAAAGACTTGGTGTCAAGGAAAGCACCACGAGATTGTTTTCCTGCAAAGATACCGTTGAGGATGTTGACAGCAGCGCTTTGCGAGCCATCTGTCCCATTTCCTTGCACTTTAGTTGTGGATGAAAGCTTGCTGCCACCACGCCACATTCTTTGCGTGTAGCAGGGAAGTAAACCTTCAAGGCTGGCAACAGCTCTGCGTAGAGAATTACAAGATGTGCACAACTGGCTGCTTTAGTGTCGTCTATAAGCCAAGTTGTTCCTAAGGACTCTCCTTGCTGCAGGCAACGGTCTACCAAAATGCCCACAGAGCCAGCGTAGCACCGAACATCGAATGCCGCTCTACCAGCCATATAAGGTGCTTCTGACGACAACTTGACCTCCAAAAGAAACTATACAAGAATTTACTCTTGAGCTTCAAGGTTAACTGTCTGTACGGCTGTAATTTCGCCTTGATTGACCCGCCAGACCAGACTGCTCACGGGCCGATCGGATTCGCCCTTAAGATGCCTGGCCAGAAGCCACATTTCGCAAACAACGTGATCACTCACCGTTGTACTGAGCAGCAATTGATCCCGAGATGGAACTATGGCCAACAAGCCATTGTTTGTACCAAGATTTCTTTCCAATGCCAGCATGACGTCGGACACACTGATTAAAGAAGCCACGTAATCATTCAGTTGGCTCGAGCGAAAACCAATTAACAGCAACTCGGTTTGAAAGTTTTCTACCTTAAACGCTCTGGTTGTCAGCCCCGATTGGAGCGCTCTTTTGGCCAAGTTTTGTATTGCAATGGCAGCAATTTGCTGAACTTGCGGAAAGCAGGTAAGCACATCACCACGGTACAACTGTACTAGTCCTTTTTCAGTGTCAAGCATAAACTGAACAATTAAATGCTCATCAGGGTGAGAAATAAGATTAACAAACAGCGGTGGCCCTTTAGGCAGGCGTTGTGGTTCTTCCCCTTTGCCCAAGGCAATCAGTTCAAAATCCTGGGCAAACGGATCCAGCATAATGTCTTTCATTACAGGCAGAGTTCTCTCAAATATTTCCTGTGCTGTATACCGTGGTGGCTTGACACTCCAGCTAACTTCAGAAACGAACGGCTCAAGGAGGACACTTAGCTCACTGGGTGTTTGCAGGTATTGGTCATAGATGTTCCGCAGGGCAATGGTAAGCACTGGCTTGTCCTCACCATAATGGAGTTCAATAACAAGCGGCTCTGGCACTTGGATTGCGATTTCAAAAGGCTTAAGCTGAGCCGCCAAGTGCTGAGTAAAGTCAGTCGCGCTAAGCAATTGTGGCATACCTGAAACCTCAATTTCCTATGGCTATATTCTGCCCACTTTAAGAAAATAAAAGCCCTTTTGATGAAGTTTGTTGCAGTCTTTTCTTTTGCACAAACCAACCAAAGAGTATCTTGGAATTGTCTGTATGATATTGCATATGATACCAGTAGGTAGGATGATGGACCGAGCGAGTCATCGTGCATCTGACGATAATGAGCATTAGCTCAGGCTTCCTCTAAGCTACCCTCATAACTCTACAACGCTGCCCAGCTTGTTAAAAACGCATTATGAAAATCTCGATCTACCTACGCCACTCCAGCTTGCCATTAGCTTGGGGGTGTCAATCGGGTATAATTTGCCTCCACAGCATCAGACCAGGAGGCATCTTGATTGTTGTCGAACATATGACTAAGAGCGCCCGTAGCTCAGAGGATAGAGCCCCCGCCTTCTAAGCGGGTTGTCGTTGGTTCGAATCCAACCGGGCGCGTTATAATTTCCAGATGCTATAAGCTGTACGCAAAGAGTTAATCTCAAGGGCAAGTTAGACACTGACAAGTACGTAATATGGGTGATTAGCTCAACGGTAGAGCAGCTGCCTCTTAAGCAGTTGGTTGAAGGTTCGAATCCTTCATCACCCAAGCTTCCAAACCCAAATGGCAGCCTGACATTAAGTCAAGGACTTGTCAACCATTAGTTGGTTGTTCAAGCTGTGTGGTATTGACTACGAGATATCCCTCATTTCCAATTGCTTTGTTGGAAAAATCTGTTGCAAGATAAGCACGGAAGGGTTCGAGGGAGGTTACGTAGGCAGTCTCTACTAAGTTTCTGGAGACAGCCGGCGTTATTAAAGCATGAACAAGCTAATTGTGTATCTGCTCAGCATATTTGGATGTAAGGATAATGGACAAGATGAAGTGCCACTCGATGGCACAATGCGAACCAGACTTGTGAATATGCGTTTACGTAGGCAGCGAGCTACCATAGTACCGCCTGTTTGCAAAGGAAATTTTCTAACCAAGCTTCATTCGGTAGGGAGCCCCCTATCACTGATACGAGAAACCTCCACAAAGATGAAAGCCCGTTGGTTTTTCAATGATGAGAAATACCTTGATGACTTTCTCCCTCAACACAACCCATTCATTGCCAGCTATTATGCTTCCATGCAGTTGTGCGCCAGGACTGGCAACGCTCTTGATCAACTGCTTGAAGCAGGTGCAGGACGCTAAATGGCCTCAAAGCTTTTCTCGGAGCCGCACAGAGCAACGGACACATTCCCCAGTGTCCGTTGTTTTGACTTAAGCACCTTGGCTGGCACCGCCTTAGCTGGCCTATGGTATTCTTGTTAAGTCAACTGACATAGCTGCTTTGTAATGAGTTGTGTTGGGCGAGTGGCGGAATGGCAGACGCGCTAGACTTAGGATCTAGTGTAGCAATACGTGAGAGTTCAAGTCTCTCCTCGCCCACCATCTAAGTTTCCGCCGAAAGGCGGTTTTCTTTTTGGGGGAGGATTATTGCACTGGATCACCTATGGATCACCAATCAAAGGATATAGGTGCCAGCGCAGAGTGGGAAAGTTTCAGCAAGGTACAGATGGGCACTTTGCGGTAAAGCTAGCTCTAACGGGCAAAAATCGGAGTAGGTGCGAAATGCCAGCCTAGCATTAGGGCACCACATCTGGTGCATAGCGAGAAAAGACCAGTTGAGAACAATCATTCTTGCGATCGATTTGATAAAATCAGTTCCTCTGAGTCTTAGCGGAGAACTGCTTTGGGCGATTCCCCTTTAGCTGTTGGCTTAGGGCCGCAGAGGTGATAGCTGGTGAGCTTTACAACAGGCTTGGTCACCTGCACTCGTTCGCCGTTCACTTCTTTGGAATAGGTGGCTATAGCCAGCCTGCCTTGTATCACGACCTCCCGGCCAGTGGTGATTGTGTTGAGCACCCGATCACCCAAGCCGTTCCAGGCGTCAACGTCGATCCACATAGTTTTCTCTGCGTCGGTAGTGGAGGAATACTCTTTCACCGCGATCGAGAACTTGACCACCTTGTTGCCGGTATCACCAAAGGTTTTGGCTTGAGGCTCTTTGCCGACATGTCCGACCAGTGTAATTGAATTGTTCATAATCCTGGCACTTCCGTGCGTGTGTTAGGTGCCACCAAAAGGACACAAGCGCGAGTCGCGCAGCGCTTTTCGCAGGCTGCATGGACGCGGAGCGCCCTTTAGGGTCTGCCATGGCAGCATCAAAAGTTGTGTCACTCTCGCACCGTCAGGACACATGTCGGAGGTAGCCATGTATGAACAGCCAGATCGAGGACGGCATGCCGGTATTCGGCTCATGCCATAGCTAAGGCGGTCCCGGGAGGTGTATCAACAGCGGTGGGCAGTTAATAGAGAGATCGACAACGAGAGAGGCGTTGTAGGTGTCAGGCTTGAGATGAACTTAACGTGCTCAAGCATATTCGAGGGTGAGAGTACAATTACTGCAGGCTAGTAATCGCCTACAAAGGGAAATGGCACGTAACCCGAAGCAGCAGATCCAGCACTTTCTAAAGACAGGGCATTCAGATGTTCTGCCTCAGGGATGGCCCGGCGAAAACTGGTTGGTGGCGGCACAAAACGCAGACCGGGCAATGCGGCAAGCGCTTATCGAGGAGGTAAAGAAGCGTTCGGACAGATTATCTCTGCCCCAAGCGCCGCTGCGGGACTACCAGGCTGAGGTGGACCCAATCGACTGGGCCAAAAAGTTAGGATCTTAAGGTAGACATCTGCTTGTTGAGATCCTCGGTTCTGTTATTAGTTTTGTGATCTGTTTGAGTTTGTTCCATAGCTCCCAGGAGAGTACTGGGTTTTGCTCCTGTACAGCTGGTGTAAGATCAGTAGCGACTGGCGCGCAAGTGTCAGTTGCACTGTCTGAAGCCAGCTGGATTGTATAGACTGCGGCTGGGGTCTTGTAGCCCAATGCCTGGTGAGGCCGTTTTTTATTGTAGAAGTTGATCCATTGTGCAATGGAGCTCATGGCATGATGTCCGTCTTCATAAGCTTTTAGATAGACCTCTTCATACTTGAGGCTTCTCCAAAGGCGCTCAACAAACACATTGTCCATCCACCGACCTCTCCCGTCCATGCTGATTCGGATATTTCTTTCTAACAATAGCTTTGTGAAGTCATCACTTGTAAATTGGCTTCCTTGGTCTGTGTTGAAGATGTCAGGCGTCCCTTGTTGCAAGGCTTCTTCTAAAGCCTCTACACAGAAGTCTGAATCGAGCGTATTTGATAGACGCCAGGACAACACATAACGGCTGTACCAGTCGATGATTGCCACAAGGTACAGAAAACCACGAGCCATCGGTACGTAAGTAATGTCAGCAGCAAACACCTGCCCAGGCCGGTTGATTTTAAGTTCCTTCAGCAGGTAGGGATAAATCTTGTTCCCTGGTGCTGGTCGGCTGGTGCTCCGCTTGGGATAGATGGCCTCAATTCCCATCTGCCTCATCAGTCGTTGCACACGCTTACGATTTACTTGATGGCCCTCGGATTTTAGCCACTCAGTCATTCTGCGAGAGCCATAAAACGGTGTCTCAATGTACTGCTTGTCTATTAGGCGCATCAGCTCAAGCTCATAATCTTTTGGTTCAACCTCGCGGTAATACAAGGTCGACCGACTTACATCCAGCAGCTTGCACTGTTCCCGCGTGGAGAGAGATTGGTCTTCTTTGTTGATCATTTCTTTGCGCTCCTTTCGATTCAGCGATTGAGCGCTTTGGATAAAAAATCCCGTTCCACCGTCAACTTGCCAATCTTGGCGTAAAGCTCGGCGACAATGGCTTCCGAAGATTGATCCTTAATGCTTGTGCCATTGGTAAAGATCGCTGAAAGCCCTTCCAGAGCCTGTGTTTTCCACCGCTGAACTGCACTGGGATGAACTTTGAATTCAGCTGATAGTTGGCTAACTGTCTTGTCTCCACGCAGTGCGGCTAAGGCAACTTTTGCCTTGAATTCTGGGCTGTACTTTTTCTTGTTGCTCTTCATGTTTCTGCTCCTCTTGAGTTCTAGTATTTTAAGAGCAGAAATCTACCTTAGCTACTGGCCCAGATTTTGGGGTCCACTTCTGGCTTTCACGCGCAGCAAGGTCGCTCCGATGGTTTCGGGACTTTTCCCAGAGCACGAGCGCACGAACGTTTTGCAAATGCTGGAAAAGTCAGTGGTGTTTCTGACTGCCGACAACATTATCGACGTTTTGGATCGCGGCCCCCTCTCGACGCCCTGGACGCTTGCAAATCTCTATCTCGGGAGCATCGGTGGAAAACTCTTGGGCAGGAAAGGTCGTGCCATCGTGGGTTTGAGCGAGGAGACTACTTGCTATGTGTCCCACGAATACTTTCGTGAACGTGGCCGCTTTGCCGACTTCGTTGTGCACGAAGCCGCGCACGTCTTTCACAACTGCAAGCGCTTTACCGTGGGCTTGCCAGAAACTCGAACCAAGGAATTCTTGCTGAACATCGACTTTCACCAGAGAGAGACTTTCGCTTACGCTTGTGAGGTGTACAGTCGCATCATCGAGCTTGCTGACAGTAAAAAGGAACGAATGAGGCTTCTGGACGAAGTTCACGACGACTTCATACCCCCTGACGATAAGGTGGATCTCGATAGATTTTATGCCGCGCTTTCTGCTGCCTGCATTGCCAGAAACGGATGGAGCAAGATCTTACAAGCGTGCGCACCACCTAAACGGACAAAGCAGATGCTGTCAGCTCGTCCTATTCCGGACGCTTCCAAGGTTTGCCCGGAAGTCGGCTGACGATTTCCTCCATCATGTATTTCGCAGCTGCATCGAAATCGTATCGAACGCCGGGTCGCAGTAGCGGTGCTATATCTCCACGGAAGGCGACATCTTCCAGCTTCATCAAGAGATTCTCTTCAAATTCGGCCCTTGAGATTTTAATGCCGCTGGCGCTCATGTACTGGAGGAAACTGTGCACAACTCTTTCTGGGTTAACCGAGAGAGTGGACTGGCACAGCCAGGGATCGAATAGGTCACGCCCCTTCTTCCTCTGATAGAGAGCTCGGAGCTTGGTCCCGAGTAGTTCGTCTAATGTGAACGTATTGATTTCAGCCTTCCCCGTGAACCAGTCGGACTTGATTTCAAGCAGTCGGGTCTCGTAACCATAGACGGCAAAATTCTCCCTCGTATTTATTTCAAGCTTTAGCCGCATGGGCTTTTCCATAGGAGGTTCCGCCATGTAGGAGAAGTAGAACGTCACCATTGCTTCCGTCTGCTTATACTTTGGCTTTCCAAGCCACGGTCTCAAGATGTCTTTGATTCTCCCCATGACTGGACCTATTGGCTCGCCGCGGGTCTTTACGAGGTCGATGTCGTCGGAATACCTACTCATTGACGGAAGAAACAGCTTGTTCAAGGCGGTGCCACCACGAAACGCCAGACTGCTTCCGATCAATTCATCTGAGAACAGCTCAATAAGCACCTTCGAAAGGACAAGATCCTGTTCGACTTGATCGTCGCCCGGCCACGGAGCGTGGTGCTCCCTCCAGAAGGTCAGCACAGCGCGCGGTATCATTCTTCTGCCTCGACCTGTTCATTTGCGTAGAGCGACCAGCGGCGATTGAGGATGGAGTCGCGAGAGTCCAAATCGGTGCGCAAGGCGGTTATACGTGGAGCGTTTGTTGAGAGCCAGTCGTGCAGAGGATTAGCGAGCTTGGTTTTACCAAGAAGATCTAGAAGATAGCCGAGTCTTTGCACTACTGCAAACTCTACACCACGCTTGGCCGCCGAAACAAGGCGCTGTCCGTTCATGACATCAGATAGTTCCGAAAGGACGGTGACGACATTTCCGAAATAGCCGACGTTTTCAAAATATCGGACGAGGTCCAGGGCGGTTGCCTCTGGCGTGGACACCTTCATGTAGCCCGTCGGTGTCTTGTGGTCGATAACGGGAACATCCTTCACGTTCCACTTCTTGAAGAAGCGAATCCGGTAGCGGGATATCTCGATGACGCGATGAGCTTTGTCAGCCACGACTTGAAACTCCTGCGGACGCTGATGCGCGGCTCCATGTATCTCGGCTGCGGTAAGTAAGCCGACATAATAGTCCCCCTGCCAATCCTTCATAAGCGAGTCAATAAACCAGGCAGGGGGCGGTGCTCCGGTATGCTTGTACTCCTCCGGCACCACTACATAGAATCCACGCCTTGGACTGATGATTCGCCCCTTTTGTTGGAGTCTGTGCAGGGCTAACTTAATTGCCGCGTCTGACTTTCGGAAGCGCTGTTGAAGCTCAGCGCGATTGAACGCGTACCGCCCCTGGGCCGGCAGCTCGTCGACAAACTTAGCAATAGTCTCTCTGGACATCCTTTTGCGCTCGTGTTTGCATAATGTATCACATCTGGATACTTTTCCCATACGCTTCCGTTTGTATATAGTATCAAAATATAATACTTTCTGCAACCGGTCCAGCAATGCGACTGTGCCGATGTAACAGGCCATTCATAGCTCCCTGGCTACCGAAAGTTGAACTACCATCCAGGAAGAAGCGTGCCTAGCGCGAAAGCTTCTTGTCATTGTCCTGGGCTGTAATGATGTTCTTGCGCTCCGCGATACGCCCAAACAATTTCAGACTCGCAGCATCGATAATGGCGTTTCGAGCTGTGACCATCGACGGTTCTGGAGTATTCGGCTCGGCATCCAAATTTGCTAGATAGCGACCAGCTGAAATCATTCGATCTTTGTACTTATCAGCGTAATCTGACAGCACAGCTGAAAAGGGCTTGGACAGTACCTTGCCCTCAAAATACTCAAACTCATCGATGGTCATTACACAAAGATTCATCACTGAGATACCATTTATTTCCAAATCGGAAGCAGCCCCTGGCGAAGCTGTGCTCAAAAGTAGCCTCGAAAATTCGTCGGCGAGGAATCGAAGCTTCCTGAAGAAGTGAAGCGCCTTGGTATTAGAGAAGTGCGGCGCTTGGGTCATCGTCGTGAGCAGTCAGGAGCTTATCCAATTCTTGATCGCATCCAGCCTCATACAAGCAGCCCGCGAGCTGATAGCGAATGTCCTGATTATCGTTGGGATTCAGTTCCATGAGTTTGCGATACATCGTCAATGATTCCTGTAGTTCCTCTTCCCACTGCAAGTCCATTGCCAGTCTGGCCATGGCGCGCATGACTGGTAGCGTTTCGTGCGCCAGCCAACAGACTCCCTTGTACTTTGTCTCCCAGTCTGAGCCGAGTGCTCTACCGCCCGCCGCCACTGCCTTTCGATACAACTCGATTCGCTCCTATCCGTTCCTGGTCTCTTCTGCCAGCACAACATAGGCATCCGCGCAGTCCTCGGAGATAGCTAAAGCCTCGCGCGCCAGTGATGCCCTTTGCTTACCCGTCGCTTCCCAAGCTTCGTAGACCTTGTCCTGAGCAAGACGAGATTAAGATTTATCCGAACATAAAGGGCAGTTGATTTTGGGTCTGCGTGGTTAAGCGTCCTACTAACACGCTTCTGCCACCCTCGCACTCACTGCTCTGGACGCAGGCTGAGCATGATGTTGGTGCCGCCCTCACCGGGGGAAGTGGCAATCACAGAGAAAACCTTCTTGTCACGCGTAGCTATGAGACTTCCCAGATCCACACCAGACCCTTGTTCAGTAGCAGCCAATTCAGTTGCAACTTTCCATCCTTTAGACTTAATCTGCTGCGCATACCAGTCGTACACGCGCTTTGGCGGATCCGTTGTGGTAAGAGATACTTGCCTCACATCGGCCGCAATCTTAAGCAGAGGGTTGTTCATAGCCTGTCCAAGCTGTCCCAGCAATGGGCTAGTCATCGAGGCATTTACGTCGACCTTCGATCCCGGGTACTGTGGTACTGGTAAATCCGCAGGGTAAGTCTGTGCATCCCCTACTTCAGCAATACCAGGTATGCCTTCCTTGTTTGTGTCGCCGCCGATCGTACAGCCTGCCGCTAAAAGGCATACACATCCAGACATTAGACACATCTGCAATCTCAATCGCATTTGCAAGCTATTCATACCAACCTCTCCAAGCATGGTACTGCTAAGTCCACTTATCACTACCTGCCATATTCCACCTTACCAGGTCACCTCAACCGTAAGAACGAGAAATCATTCACCGATTATGGACACACACGGTGCAATCGGCACCACAGTAATCTGCTTAAGCCATGGTATCTGTGGCCATTTCACTCTTGAAGAATTTCCATGAACCACCAAGAACCCGTTTCCCAAAAAGTTTGCGGCGGGCCACAAAAGAGGGCACAATTTGGGAATTCTCAATAAGAGAAATCCTGAAATCGTGTCCGGCAAGCACTTGCAGCAATTTAACAAGTAAATGGTGGAGGCGGCGAGAATCGCACTCGCGTCCAAAGAAGCTGAGAGATAAGCTTCTACAGGCTTAGCCCAGAATTTTTCCAGGTGCCTTGTGAGCCCGCTGGATTTGGCCTGGACAGCCACCCGGGTTCACGGTTATGTCTTATACCAAGCTATTATCCGCTAACTTTGCTTGGTAGCAACCACCGTGGTTGACCCAATAGCAGCAGGTGGTAAAGCCACTATCGAGTCCCACACCTAGGGTACTAGGCGACCGCGCGGAGAGCGCGGGTGGGGAATTTTACGACGTTATTGGCGTCTATTGTTTTGCTCGGTGTTTTACGAGGTGCCAAGCAACCTCGACCTGCAGCCTATAACCCGACAACCCTGTCGAATCTAAACGCCCCCATGAGAAACGTTGCTGCCTTATGCTGAATTTTCAGAGTTCAAACTAAAGCGTACATACTTTCGCACTGTACCCTAGAGTTTTGATTATATCAGCTCTTCCTGGCTGCTGCATCCAATTTTATTCAACACACACTTCAACAGGCAGCCTCTTTAACGTCACACCAACCCACTCCCCATGCACTTGCCTATCCACTACCAACAGCGGATAGTTTTCTAGTGCACTCTCAAGGCGAGGAAGCTTTTCTTTAAGAATTCCAGCACAAATAACTGTCCCATTTGGCCGAAGCAACCTCAGATATTCTGGCAATAAAGCCATGATATCCTCACAAGTTAAGTTGGAAAGAATACACTCAAATATTTGACTCTCAAGAACCTCTGTACCTCCATCTATAAGTTCTATACGGTTGCCTACACCATTAAGTTCAATGTTTTCTTGAGCTACCTTGATAGCAACAGGATCAATATCTACAGCAACAATCTGCACATCCGGATAAAGCAAAGCAGCACCAATTGCCAGTATCCCGCTACCAGTGCCTACATCCAACACATTTTGCCCAACAGGCATACATTCAAGAGCCACAAGACAGTAGCGGGTTGTTTCGTGCAAACCGGTTCCAAAGGCCATTCCTGGCTCAAGAATCAGCACCCTTCTCTGAGCTACCAACTCATCATCCAGCGTGTCGTGAGACCATGGTGGACACACCAACAGAGTACTCCCAATTACAAAAGGCTGAAAGCCTTTCTTCCACATAGCCAACCAATCTTCTTCCAGGATTGTCTTGACCCGCAGTGAATTGAGACATGCAGCCAGTCCGTACTCTTCTAAAGACACCCCAATACTGGACACATCTTTATCCTCCAACTGCGGTTGGTCAAAGATTGCCTGAATCAACACTCTCGCATTACCCAATGGCTTAATCTCACAGCCACTGGCCCCGCAATGCATGACCAACCAAGTCGCCAGTTCCTCTTGCTCGCCTGCAACTTCAAACTCGACCGCAGCCCATGCGCGTTGTGAAACATTACTCCAATCCATGCAATTAGTTTACCGAATTAGCAAAGCCTGTGCGCCAGCTCCACCAATACCCAGCACAACTTAAAGGCATTGAGCTTAACTGCAGCGAGCGCGCCCAGATACCTAGCAAAAAATCTTGCCGAAGGTCGGAGTCGAACCGACACGGGGTTTAAGCCCCGGTTGATTTTGAGTCAACTGCGTCTGCCATTTCGCCACTTCGGCTAAAAGGTGTGAATCATTCTACACTATGCTAACTTAGCCCACCAGATGACAGGAGGCAGCATTAAACTGTACTGTTAAGTCATTAACCACGTAGCTCTCCACTTAAACGAAGGCATATGCACTGTATTGTTTCTGGCTTTGACTCTTTTGGTGGGCATGCGTCAAATCCTAGCCAGCTTGTTGTTGAAGCTTTACCACAATCCATAATTACTACTAAGACCAATCAAACAATTAAGCTGACCAAATTAGTGCTGGAGTCGTGCTGTGACAAGGCATGGAATACCTTACAAGACCAGCTTTGCCAACTGCCTGATCCATCGGTCCCCATCATACTCACCGGACTAGCCGAGCGGCGCAATCGTATTGGACTAGAACGATTTGCACTAAACATCCGCGACTACCGCATACCTGACAACTTTGGACATCAGTGGACAGATCAACCCATCGATGACAACGGCCCGGAAGCAATCAGAACCGACTTGCCCTTGCCAGTACTCTCTCAACAACTTAACAATCTGGGCTTCTTGTGCGAAATCTCCAACCACGCGGGCTCATACCTGTGCAATGAGGTTTATTACCGCTGCCTAAACTTTAAGAAAAACTCCGGATATACCAAGACTATACTTTTTGTCCACTTTCCTCTGCCAGAGTCCTATGCTTGTCTGTGCTTACAGGAAGGTTTGGTTTTTGAACGGGCTGGCATTCCCGAGAACCTCAAGACAACAGCGCTTAAAATCTTTGGCTACGCTCTGGTAGAAATTATCAAGTTCTGTTGCACTGTAGTACCACAACCCCAAAATATTCAATAGAAGGAGTATTGCCAGTTCATGCGACGTTACATACTTAGTATTGATCAGGGCACCACAAGCTGTCGAGCAATTATCTTTGACGCACAAGGAACTGCCTGCGGTATTGGACAAAAGGAATTCACCCAACACTTTCCTCGTCCTGGATGGGTTGAGCACGACCCAATGGAAATCCTCTTAGTACAGCTTGGCTGCATCAATGAAGCAATTGCTAAGGCAGGAATTGAGCCTAAAGAAATTGCCTGCCTAGGCATTACCAATCAAAGAGAAACCACCGTTGTATGGGATCGCAGCACAGGCAAACCTGTGTACAACGCCATAGTATGGCAATGTCGCCGTACACAAGATATCGCCACTGAGCTACAACAAGAGTCTGAGGCTTTTCGTAACAAAACAGGTCTCGTTCCGGATGCTTATTTTTCAGGACCAAAAATCAAGTGGATCCTAGACAATGTCCCTTCTGCTAGACAATTGGCAGAATCCGGCAAATTGTGTTTTGGCACCATAGATACTTGGCTTATATGGAACCTCACCAACAGAAAAAGTCACACAACCGAGCCCAGCAACGCATCCCGAACCATGGTATTTAACATTGAAACGCTGGATTGGGACAACCCACTTTTAAACCGCCTTTCCATTCCACGCTCGATGATGCCCCAGGTAATGGCATCCAATGGAGACTTTGGCACAACAAGCATAGACATTGTAGGCTTTGAAGCCCCTATATTGGCAAACCTTGGAGATCAGCAAGCAGCCTTGTTTGGGCAAGCATGTTTTTCGCAGGGTATGGCCAAGTGCACCTACGGCACAGGCGTGTTTCTGCTGGCAAACATTGGACACAAGCCCCGCATGGCACCAGGTCTATTGACCACTGTCGCCTGGGCTCTGGAAGGACAACCAGCAACTTACGCATTCGAGGGTGCTGTCTTTATTGCTGGAGCTGCCGTACAGTGGCTTCGTGATGGACTGGGCATTATTGCCTCGAGCAACGAAACTGAAACTCTGGCAACCTCGCTCACATCAAACGAAGGTGTGTACTTTGTACCTGCACTTGTGGGACTAGGGTCTCCATGGTGGAACTCTCAAGTGCGCGGAGCAATTTATGGTC